>NCBI01000008.1 GCA_002255365.1 Chromatiales bacterium 21-64-14 | reverse complement strand
CCGTCGCGATAGAGGATGCGGTTGGCAGCCAGCGCGGGCACACGGACGCCCGGGGTGACGATGCCGACCAGGTTGAGGGGATCGGCGGCGCTCACCGAGATGAGCGTTCCAGTCTTCTCCCGGCGGCGGATATCGCGCAACGTGCCCACGGCCTCGGGCAGTGCGTATTGTTCGCCGGTCGCGGTAGCGACGAAGCGCCCGCCGCGGATCTCGCCGCGCGCCTCCAGGCGCCGGTAAACCAGCAGTAGTTCACGCCAGGTGGGCAGGTGCGCGGTCTCGCGCTCCAGCACGCGGCGGAACACCACGCCGTAGCGGCGCAACAGGGTGCGCGCGATGCGCTCGACGCGCTCCGGAGACATGCCGGAGGTACTCCAGGGGCGCGGGCGTCGCTCCCCTGGAGCGTGGTCGGCGGCGGGGTTGGCGGCGGGCTCTTCGGTTGCCGCATGGCCGGGCAACAGGGCCCAGCGCCCGGCATCTTCGATGGCGAAGGGCGCGGGCCGGTGGTGGCGGTGCGCCCCACCGCCGTGGGCGCGGCGGCGGTTGGAGGGGACGAGCAGGGCGCGCAGGCCGTCGAAACCGTCGGCGGTGACGCGGCCCGCGGCGACGAGTTCACCCAGGGCTTCTTCGAGTTGCGTGCGCAGCAGGCCGGTGCGGTCAAGCAATTCGTCGAAGAACGAGGCGCCGTGGGCGCACAGGTAATCCGCCACGGCCCGTGCGCGGGCGGAATGCGGAGCACCGGATGACACCGGGTCGGCGCCACGCCAGTCGGCGTAGCCGCGGCGCCCCACCAAGGCGATCGGGGTGGTGCGTACCGGCCCGGCGGCCCGCTCCCGCGGCGCGGCACCGCGCGGCGGGGTGAGGCGCGCCCAGCGCACGCGCCCAGCACGGCACAGACCGTCGAGCCAATCCGGCGCGTAATCACTGAGACGCGCGGGGAGGAGATCGGCCTCCCAGGCGGCCGCCGGCGCCTCGAAGCCGTCGAGTTGTTCCAGCACCGCGGCCAGTGCCTGGAGGCCTTCACCGCGGGTCTCCAGTGCGACCCGTTGCCAGACAAACAGGAAGCGCAGGAAGTCGGCGCCGGACACCGGCTCGATCTCGCGGCGCAGGCGCTTGAGTGTGTAGCGCTGGATACGCGCGAGCAGGCCACGCTCGCACCACTCGATGCCGAGCGCCCCCTCGGTGAATGCGCCGCGCAGCGCGTAGCCTTCGGATTCCAGCGCGGCGAGGGCGATCTCCACGTCCGCCGCCGGCACGCCCAGTGCGTGGGCCAGGACCACGGCGTTCACCGGGCCGAGGCCCTCCAGGCGCCCGCGCACCACTTCTGCGAGCGCCTCCTCGCGCGACCAGGGGCGCTCGGCGAATTCCGCAGGGGCGGTGATCTCCGGATCCGGCACCGCATCCGGGAGGATCGCCTGGAGCTGGGGCAGGCGTTCCGCGGCCACCCACAGCCCATTACCGCCCGCAACCGCTGCCAGTGCGGTGGCACGCCGTTGCGCAACCAGCGCAGCGAGGTGCGCCGTCCATCCGGTACCCGCGGCCAACTCATCCGCGCTCAGAAAACCCAACAACACGAGCGCGTCGTGCAACTCGTCGGGATTATCGGCGACCGGCCATGCCTCTGCGCGCACCCGCGCGATGGCCTCGGGGTCGAGACGCCCGAGGTCGGCGGCGCTCTCGGGGTCGAGCCAGCGCCGGCTCAGCACCGCCTGGGTACGGCGCTCTTCCAGCGGTGCATCGTCGAGGAAGGCGTAGGGCCGCGCGCTCAGGATCTCCTGGGCGAGCGGCGAAGGCTCCGCCAGGTCGCGCGCGACGATGCGGATCGCGCCCGCATGCACGGCGGCGAGCACCCGCTCCAGACCGGCGGCGTCCATGGCCTCTTCGAGACAATCGCGCAGGGTCTGCTCGACCAGGGGATGATCTGGGATCTCGCGGTCGCCCACCACGTTTTCGGCGCACGCCACCTGATCGGGAAACACCGCCCCGAGCAGGTCCTCCGCGCGCATGCGCTGGAGCTGGGGCGGTGTGCGCCGACCACCCTGAAAACGCGGCAGCGCAAGGGCGACGGCGGCGTTCCAGCGCCAGCGGCTGGTAAACAACGGCGCCGCCAGCAGCGCCTGGGTCAACACCCCGCGGGCGCTGCCGGGGTGCAGATAACGGCTTACTTCTTCCAGGGGGAAGCTGTGCGCCGCGGTCAGCGACAGCACGATGGCGTCTTCGGTGGCCGCCGCCTGCAACTCGAAGTTGAACTTGCGGCAGAAGCGCTTGCGCAGCGCGAGGCCCCAGGCGCGGTTGATGCGGCTGCCGAATGGCGCATGGACGACCAACTGCATCCCGCCGGATTCGTCGAAGAAGCGCTCCAGGATCACCGTGTCGTGGGTGGGCAGCGCGCCCAGCGCGGCGCGCGCCGCGGCCAGATATTCCGCGATCTGCGCGGCGGCGGCGGGCTCCAGGCCGGGCGCACGGATCAGGTGTTCCTGCGCCGCGGCTACACCGCCCTGCTCCAGGCGCGCCGCCAACTCCCGGCGCAGGCGCGCGACCGCGCCCGATAATTCGTCGCTGCGCCCCGGCGCCTCGCCGATCCAGAACGGCAGGTTCGGAGGCTGGCCGTGGGCGTCCTCGACGCGCACCGTGCCGGCCTCGACCCGCTGGATGCGATAGGAATGGTTGCCGAGCTGGAAGATATCGCCGGCCAGGCTCTCGATGGCGAAATCCTCGTTGAGGGTACCGATGAAGCGCCCGCCGGGCTCCAGGATCACCTGATAATCGGCGAGATCCGGGATGGTGCCGCCGCTGGTGATGGCAGTGAGGCGCGCACCGCGGCGCGCCCGCAGACGCCGGTGCACGGCGTCGCGGTGCAGGAGTGCGGCGCGCCGCCCGCGGCTGGTGGCGAAACCGTCCGCCAGCATGCGCACCACGGCATCGAAGTCGGCACGCGCGAGCTTGCGATAGGGCCAGGCACGGACGATCCGGTCGTAGAGTTCGTCTTCGGCCCACTCGCGGCACGCCACCTCGGCGACGATCTGTTGGGCGAGGACGTCGAGGGGACGCTCGGGAATGCTCAACCGGTCAAGTTCGCCGCGGCGCACCGCATCGAGCAGCGCGGCGCACTCCACGAGTTCGTCGCGGCTCAGCGGGAACAAACGCCCGCGCGGGGTGCCGGTCACGGCGTGGCCGGAACGGCCCACGCGCTGGAGCAACGCGGCGATGGAGCGCGGCGAGCCGAGCTGGCACACGAGATCGACGTCGCCGATGTCGATGCCCAGTTCCAGGGAGGCGGTGGCCACCAGGGCGCGCAGCGCGCCGGCCTTGAGTTTCTGCTCGGCGGCGAGGCGATGCTCGCGCGCGAGGCTGCCGTGGTGGGAAGTAACCGCGTCCTCCCCGAGACGCTCGGCGAGGTGGCGCGCGACGCGTTCGCACAGACGCCGGGTGTTCACGAATACCAGCGTGGTGCGATGCGCTGCGACCAACTCGGCGATGCGATCGTAGACCTGCTCCCACACCTCGGCGGACATCACCGCCTCCAGGGGTGAAGGCGGAACCTCCAAGGCGAGGTCGCGGGCGCGGACGTGGCCGGTATCCACCAGGGCGCAATCGGGGGTCCCGTCGGGCGCGCAGTGGGCCGCGCCCACCAGGAACCGGGCCACTTCCTCCACCGGGCGCTGGGTGGCGGAGAGCCCGATGCGGCGCAGCCCCGGGCCGGTGAGGGCTTCCAGCCGCTCCAGGCTGAGCGCGAGATGCGCGCCACGCTTGTTGGGGGCGAGGGCGTGGATTTCGTCCACGATCACCGTGCGCACGCTGCCCAGCATGGCGCGGCCGCTCTCGCTGGTGAGGAGGATATATAAGGTCTCGGGCGTGGTGACCAGGATGTGGGGCGGGCGCCGGCGCATGGCGGCGCGTTCCGACTGTGGCGTGTCGCCGGTGCGCACCAGGGTGCGGATCTCCAGTTCCGGGAGGCCGGCGGCGGCGAGTTCCGCGCGGATGCCCGCGAGGGGTTGTTCGAGGTTGCGCTGGATGTCGTTGGAGAGCGCTTTCAGCGGCGAGACATAGACCACGCGGATCTCATCGGCGAGCCCGCCAGCGATCCCGAGGCGCACCAGTTCATCGATGGCGGCGAGGAACGCGGCCAGGGTCTTGCCGGACCCGGTGGGAGCAGCGACCAGGGTGTGGCGCCCCGCCTGGATGGCGGACCAAGCCTGGGACTGGGAACCGGTGGGCGCCGGGAAACGCTGGGCGAACCAGCGCGCAACCGCGGGATGGAAGGTGGGAAGGTCCATGGGCGTGAGTATGGATCCCTTACGCTGGAGACGTCACCACGGCGGCCGTCGGGACCGAAGGGCCTTGGGGACCAATAGCACTGACTCAGTGCCCACCCAGTGTAGGGTCTCGGGCCACATTGCGCAAAAGACCCCTCAGATTCGCCACCGCGGTACTGACACAACACCGGCAGAACGCCGACGGGAACTGCGCCCTCGCTCCTCGGACCCCGTCCCAGGATGCGCGGCTGACCGGCGGAGTTCTGCTCCCGGCCGCGACGCCCGGGTAACGGCGTGGTCCGGGGTCTCAGTCATCCACTACCTGGAGGGCACCGGACGGGCATGCGTCCACGACCCGCCGCACCGAGGCCTCGTCGGCACCCCGGGTGTCGATCTCAAAATTCCCTTTGGTGTCGATCCGGAACACCTTCGGCAGGGCCTTCACGCACTTGCCGCTGTGGATACAGACGTCCTCGTCCCACTGGACCTGAATCATGGGCGCACCCTCCTGTCGATGCCCGGCGGCCGGGCGGCCGCGCCACAGGCGCATGGCACACTATAAACCCGGATTTCGGCCGATTCACCCGCAGTGCGTGGCCACCCGCCGCTAGTGGGCTATGCTGTAGCGGAACGGACGTCCGCCGGACCCACGGTAACGGGATTTCCGTGTCGGCCCGGTGCCGCGAACCGCCACAGGAGAACCCCCGATGGACATCTACCCGGATTGGAGCACTGCCCTGCGTGGTGTCTTCTCCCAGCTCACCGAACGGCTGGTGCACTTCATGCCGAATCTGCTGGGCGCGCTGGCCCTGCTGCTGGCAGGTTGGATCACGGCGCGGCTGTTGCGCTCCGTCACCATCCGGCTCGCGCACCTGCTGGATGGCGTGCTGGCACGCTTCTCGCGCGCCCGTGATGTGCCGCGGGCCAAGGTGTCCCCCGCCTCCACGCGCATCCTCGGCAGCATCGTGTTCTGGGTAGTGATGCTGTTCTTCGTCACCGCCGCGACCCAGGTGCTCGGACTCGACGCATTCTCCACCTGGCTCAACCGGGTGGTGATCTACCTGCCGACCCTGATCGCCGGCGCCCTGATCGTCATCGCGGGCCTGCTGGTAAGCTCCCTGGCGCGGGACCTGGTACTCGCCGCCCCGGTACTGACCACCCCGGGCCAGCGCGGTGCCTTGGCGCGCATGGTGCAGTTGGCGATCCTGGCCGCGGCGCTGCTGATCGGGGCCGAGCAGATCGGTCTCGACGTGACGTTCCTGGTGATCCTGGCCACGGTGGTTACCGCCACCCTGCTGGGCGGCGTGGCCCTGGCGGTGAGCTTGGGGGCGCGTACCCTGGTGAGCAACCTGATCGGCGCCCAGTATCTGCGCCAGAGCTACCGGGTGGGCCAGACGGTGCGCATCGGCGCCTACCAGGGCACGATCCTGGACCTCACCGCCACCAGCGTGGTGCTGGAGACCCCGGAAGGACGGGTGACCCTGCCCGCGAAGGTGTTCAACGAGGAACCCACCCTGCTGCTGATCGGACGCGGCGCCGATGGCTAGGGCGGAACAGCTGTCCCTGGCGTTTGTCGAGGCGCATCCCGCCGACGCGGCGCGGGTGCTGGAACGGCTCGCCCCGGAAAGCGCCGCGGCACTGCTGGAAGCGGCGCCGGTGCGCCTCACTGCGCCGGTGGTGCGGCACATGATGGCGTTTCATGCGGCACGCTGCGTGGAACCCATGGAGGCGGAGGCCGCCGCCGGGCTGATGCGCGCCCTCGGGCCCCAGTCCGGCACCGCGGTGTTGCGCTATCTGCTCCCGGAGCAACGAGACGCGATACTGGAGCAACTCCCGAGCGCTGTCGCGGCCCTGTTCCGGCTGCTGGTGGGTTACCCCGAAGACACGGTCGGGGCGTGGATGGACCCGGACGCCCTGGCCCTGCATGCCGACTGTCCCGCGGAAGAGGCCCTCGCCCACATGAATCGGGTCCGCGACCCGGAGCGCGCGCTGTATGTGTATGTGGTCAGCTCGGACCATCAACTGCGGGGCGTCGCGCATCTGGCGGAAGTGGTGCGCGCCAGCCCCAATGTCCCCCTGGCGCGGCTCATGCACGCGCCACCCGCGGTGGTGCGGGCGCGCGCCGGCCTGCGATCGGTGCACGTCCATCCGGCGTGGGAAGACCTGCGCGCCCTGCCAGTGGTGGACTGGGGGGGACGCTTCGCCGGCGTGCTGCATCGCGCGGATCTCACCCGTGCGTTGGCCCAGCAAGGCCCGGTGTCCTCCGCTCAAGTGGGCGAGGCACTGGCGGCACTGACGGGGGCCTATTGGTTGGGTATGTTCGCGATGATCGAGGCCGGGCTGCGGGTATGGGTGGACGCCGCGGCGCGTGGAGACCGGAGGGATACGCCATGACCGGGGACGCGACTGCCGCGATCGATGCCCTGAACCGGCGCTTCCTGCTGGACTATCCGCAAGAGGCCGCGCAGAAATTGGAAACCCTCCCCCTCACGGAGGCCGCCGCGCTGCTGGGGGCGGAACCGGTGCACGTGGTCGCGCCGGTGTGGACCCAGCTCGCACCGGACGTGGAAGAGGCCTTGGCGGCGCACCTGCCCGGCGACCAGGTTGCGCGCTTGCTGGCGGAGTTGGAACCGTCCCGGGCCGCGGCGCTTCTGCGGCGCTTGGAGAACGCGCGGCGCGAGGACCTGATCGCGCAGTTGGAGCCGTCCGTAGCCCGCGAAGTGCGCACCCTGCTGAGCTATCCACCGGACACGGCCGGCCAGCTCATGGACCCGCGTATCGTTCCGTTCCGTGCCGGCATGAGCGTGAACGAGGCCCTCAGCCGTTTGCGTACCCTGCGCCGACACGGCGTGCGGGAACTGTACCTGATGGACGATGAGGGCCGCCTGGACGGGCGTATCGAGATCGAGGCGCTGGCCCTGGCGGACCCGGAGCAACTCCTGCACGGCTTGGCGCGTCCGGTGGTCGGTGTGGTCACCGACTTGGCGCCACGGGAAGAGGTAGTGGAACGGCTGGAACAGTACCGGCTCCCGGACCTGCCGGTGGTGGACTTCTCCGGGCGGTTGGTGGGCGTGATCCGCCAGTCGGCGCTGGTCACCGCGTTGCAGGAAGAAGCCAGCCTGGATCTCCAGACCATGGTCGGCGCGAGCCGCGACGAACGCGCGCTCTCGCCCCCGGTGTTCGCGGTGCGCAAGCGCCTGCCGTGGTTGGAGATCAATCTCCTCACTGCATTCCTGGCAGCCTCCGTGGTGGGCTTGTTCGAGAACACCATCGCCAAGTTCACCGCTCTGGCGGTACTGCTGCCGGTAGTGGCAGGCCAATCCGGCAATGCCGGGGCCCAGGCCCTGGCGGTTACCATGCGCGGACTGTTCCTGCGGGAGATCGGTGTCCGGCACTGGACGCGGGTGGTGTTCAAAGAGGTGTCCGTCGGAATGCTGAATGGCGTGGCCATCGCCCTGACCACCGCGCTCGGCGTCTACATCTGGAGCCGCTCCTACGGACTCGCGCTGGTGATCTCAATCAGCATGGTCGTCTCCATGATCGCCGCGGGCTTCGCCGGGGCGGTGATCCCGATCCTGCTGACCCGCCTGGGGCAGGACCCGGCCCAATCCTCTTCCATCGTACTGACCACCATCACCGACGTGACCGGGTTCTTCTCGTTCCTCGGTACCGCCACCCTGCTCCAGTCGCTACTATAAGGCGCACGCCCGGACCGCCATCGGAATCGCAAGATTCCTTAGGAATCCAAACGAGGGCATATGTACGACATATCGGCGGTGCATGAACTCCTGGCGAGCGGACAGATCCAGCAGGCACTGGATGCGGCTTGCGACGCCTTAAAACTCGATTCCGAGAACGCGGAATTGTGCAATATCGCAGGAATTTGCGCATCTATGCTCGGCGATGCCGTCCAGGCGGAACGCTACTGGGAACGGGCTGTTGCGCTGAACCCGCTGGCTTCGCAGTCCTGGTTCAACCTCGGTCTATCGCATGCCGCTTCAGGCCGGGACGACAGGGCGTTGGAATGTTACCGCCAAGCAATCGCCGCCGATCCGGGGAACGCTGCGGCGCATTCCAACCTCGGGCTCGTTCTCGAAAAACAAAGGCATCGGGATGAAGCGGAGCAATGCCACCGGCAAGCCGCCCTTCTGGATAAGGGGACGGTCGGAATTCGTTTCAATCTGGCTAATTTCCTGTCCGCGTCCGATCGGGACGAAGATCTGGAAGAAGCGAAATCGATTTTTATCGACGTGATCAAGATCGAGCCGACCCATTTCGGGGCATGGAACAACCTTGGGACCTTGCTTTTCGAAACCGGATATACTTCTGCGGCGCGCACGGCTTATTCCGCTGCAGTCACGCATCACCCGAACGAAGTCAAGGCCCATGTCAACTTGGGCAACGTGCTCCTCTACATGGATGACTTGCCGGCCGCCGAGGAGCAATTCAATATCGCGTTGGATCTCCAGCCCGACCTGGCTCCGGCCCATCAGGGCTTGGCCTCGCTGTTGCAGAGACGTGGCAACGGGGACCAAGCCAAACGCCATATTCACAAAGGGTTCGGAACGCAACCCGTATCCACCCTGGCCTATCGCGGGCGCGGCGAACCAAGTCAATTGGTGATCCTGGCTTCCGCCCTCGAAGGCAACATCCCATGGCGCCTTCTGATCGACAGCCGGGTGTTCCGGGCGACGATCATTGCAGTCGAATACTTCGACCGCCACCTGCCCCCACATCAATTGATTTTTAATGCGATCGGCGATGCCGATCTGTGTCATGAAGGGCTAAAAATCGCAAACCGGCTCGTCGAAAGCGCGCAGGCACCCTTGATCAATCACCCCGATGCCGTTCTGAAAACCGGGCGTCTCGCGAATAGCGAACGACTGGCATCTCTTCCCGGAGTGATTGCGCCCCGCATGGCCCTCATTTCGAGAAAAGATGTTCCGTCAGGGCAGATCCTGCAAATGCTTGCGCAAAAAGGATTCACATTCCCCCTGCTGTTTCGCGCTCCGGGCTTTCACGGCGGCAATCATTTCGTTTGCATCGAAGACGCATCGAGTTCCGCCTACGAAGAGTTGCCAGGGGAGCAGTTGCTGGCCATAGAGTTCCTCGATTCACGCCCAGAAGATTCCCTTTTCAGAAAATACCGGGTCATGTCGATCAACGGCTCACTATTTCCCATACATATGGCTATATCGACGCAGTGGAAGGTCCATTACTTCAGTTCCGACATGGACGAATACGCGCAATATCGCGCGGAAGAAGAAGCGTTTTTGAACAACTTTTCCGCGTTTATCGGCCCCAACGCGACAGCCGCGCTGGAGAACATAAGCCGAGCCCTGGACCTGGATTATTGCGGCATCGATTTCGGGATCGACAGGAACGGCAACGTCCTTTTGTACGAAGCCAATGCGACCATGGTCATCAACCCGCCTACCCACGACGAGCAGTGGGATTACAGACGTCCAGCCATCGAACACGCGCTGGGCGCCGCGAAAAGAATGTTTGCGGAACGGGCAGGAGTCCCGTTTCGGTGACGCCCGGATTCATCGCCGCCGCCGTGCTCCAACGCTGCATGGCGCGCATCGTAGCCCGGATGAAGCGCAGCGGAACCCGGGGACGGGCGCAATCGTCGGGAGTTTCCCGTATCCTTGCGCCGCCGGCGGGTAGTCGGCACGATCAGGGCAACGCGCCGTGCTGCGCGGGTGCCGGACCCCCGTCGCCGTCGGCCACGCGCGCCGACGTCCGTGCGGTGCGCTGCGCCATCCCCTGCTGATCGAAGCGCAACAACATGCGCAACATGACGAGGCCTGTGATCACACTCATCATGGCGCTTGGAATCCAAATCAAAAGCCCGCCCCAGGTCTCGTCAACCATCGGGTTCACCCCCCACAGGCGCCCCCACAAATCATAGGCTGGATACCACTCAATCCCCTTGAAGGTGATAGTGGCCCCGAGCACGATGGTCGCGAGCATGCTGAACACGAGCAGCGTGTAGCGCAGCCGGTAGGGCACACGCACAGCGGAGCGGGAGCGCGGATCGAGCATCAGCCAGAAGAAGAACAGCCCGCTCCAGAGCATGGTGAAGTGCATCAGGTCGTGGAACGGATCGTCGAGGATGGCCAAGTCGTGGTAGTGCGGGATCTGCCAGAAATACAGGGCACCGACAAACATCGTGGTGGCCACTGCGGGGTGCAGAAAGAATGCGTAGATCGCGCGCACCACCCGGTTACGGACCACCGGGCGCACGATCGTACGGCGCGCCCACATGGGGAAGCCCATCAGTAACTCGGCGATTGGTGCCGACAATGAGAGGAGCATGGGCCCGAGCATGCGCAGCAGCAGGTGCTCAATCTGATGGGCGACGAACAACCGGTCCGCCATCGGGTCGAGCGGCCCCTGCAGGGCGAGGTAGATCGCGGCAACCCCTGTATAGAAGGCGGTCTGGCGCCAACGCCCGGTCGGGTGACCGCGCTGCCGCCGCTTGCGCGTCCCCGCCCAGTACAGGCCGACCACCAGCAGTGTCGGCAGAGTGACTTCGGGCGTGACCTCCCACAAGGCCCACACCGGCTCGCCGGGGAAGATCCAGCCGTGGGCGTAGGCGGGGGCGATGCCGACCGTCAGCAGCACCAGCACGGCTTGGCCGGCGCGGGCGGCAATACGGCGGAGCAGGTGGATCATCGGTGTGCGCCGGCGGGCCCACCGCTCCGGGCACGGTCGGACACAGACTCACCCGGGAGCGCCAGCGGCCGGCGTTCACGGCGCGTATAGCCGATCGCGGCGAGTAGCAGTCCGGAGGGAATCAGCCAACGCAGGATGAGCACCCAGGGTATCGTGGGTGCTGCGACCGTCAGCGGAACCTCGAGGCTGCCGGCCCCCGCCGCACCTTGCACGCGCACCCGCACCCGCCAGGGTCCGGTTGCCGGGAACGCGACCCGGGCATCGTAATACTGGCGATCCATACCGCCGTTGCGGGCGACGATGGGCCCCAGGCGCCGCCCTTCGAGGTTGACGGCGGACACTGCTACGCGCACGTCCGGTGCGCCGCGGCCGGTGCGCATGTCCCGCACGTCGATCGCGATGTGCGCGGCCCGGGTGCTGAGATCGCCGGGGATGGTGCCGACGAGTAGCCGGTAGGGTCCGGCGGCCCCGCGGGCGGCGATCTGCGGAAAATCGTCACCCTGCGACCATTGGCGATAGACCTGCCAGCCGAGCAACGCAGTCATCGCGGCCACCAATACCGCGCTCAGCAGGCGGCGGACATCACGATGGCGTGCCGATCGCACGGCGGGGTGTCTCCCGGAATTGCGGAACAGGGCCCGGGACGCGGCGGGGTCGCAGTCCGGGATATCTCAATTGAGACCGTAGTCGCGCGGGGCAGTTCCCGCTAAGCGGCGGTGAATCAGATGCCCCGAGAACGAGTAGAAGAGCGATTAAAGTCAATCTGTTACCGTATGGTGGGTGAGCGGATGCCCCCGTCGGTCCGCGTGGATCGGCCGGGTGACTGGGGTGCGGACGCGCCGCGGAACAGACCGGGTTGCTGCGACGCTCTTGAGGTAAATGCTTGGCCCGCCGATCGCCAGACCCTACTGGCCGTACCCCATATGCGCGGGCGAGGAGTGCAGCGTGCCACGGCCGTCAGAACAGCCGATTTAGGACCAGCGCGAGCAATACCGCGGTGACAACGACGCCGCCCGCGTAGACTACAGCGGTGCGCGTTCCCATCCGCCGGCCTACCGGCCCGAGGGTCGCGACGTTGGTCCCGACTCCGGCGACCAGCAGCAGCATTGCGTTGCCGGCGCCCAGCCCTTTCACCTGCAATGCGTGGATCCATGGCAGTGATCCCAGGCTGTCTGTATAAAGGACGCTCGCAACTGCCACCGCGAGGGCCACGCCAGCGATGCTCGCCCCCGCGCCATAGCGCATGACCCAATCCGCGGGCAGGAACTCCTTGACCAGCGCGCCGAGTACGGCACCCGCGAGGATCCACGGCGCGAGCTCGCGCAGCAAACCGTAGGCGGTACCCAACGCTTGGCGCAGCTTGTCGCGTGGGTGCGAGAAATCCACCCAGCGCTCCGTACCGCCCGGGGGCGGGATCTCGCACGAAGTGCACCCGCAGCTCGTTTCCGAGCCCTGCGTGGTTGGGACTTCCGGCACGGTCACCGCCGCCGATACCGCGCTGCGGGCCGGGCTGCCGAGCAGATCCACCAGCAGGCCAGTCATCGTTCCGATCATTACGCCACAACCGGCGATCGCGCCCGCGAGCGGCCAGCCCAGGAACACGGCCAGGGCGATCAGTCCATACCAGTTGAACCACGGGGTCGCGATCAGGAATGCGCACGCGGGTCCGCGGCGCCCGGTCGCGCGATATAATTCGATCGCGGTCGGTATCGCGGTGCAACAGCACAGCGGCGTGAGGAAGCCCGCCGTGGCGCCCGCGAGGTTGGAGCGCAGCGCGCCGCCACCAACCAAACGCCGCAGCGCGTCGGGCCGGACGACCGCCTGCAACAGCCCGGCGGCGAAGAAACCCAATACCGCCACCTCCGCGAATTCCCACAGATAGTGGCCGGTCGTAAACGCCAAACTGCCGAACGAAAAGTCCATGGCCATGGGTCATTCTGGACGGCCATTCGGAACACCGCAACCCGGCGCACCGGCGGGTTGTACTGATCCCACACGGATGGGGTCAGGCCTTTACTTTATAGCCCGGCGTAGAGCGGATGCGCCGTCAGCCCACGTGGATCGGCCGGGTGATTAGGCTAGGGATCCGCGCCGTGGGACAGGCCGAGTTGCGCGAAGGTATAAAGTAAAGGCCTGACCCTCCTACTACTTTTGACACTTCCCAACCGGGAGGGGCGGGGCCAAAATAGCTGCGTGAGCAATCACGCGGGCAGGAGGGCGTTATGTACACCAAGTTGGAAGAGAGCACCGAGAACGTGCTGGGCTACTCCCTCGGGGAGCAGATCACCAAGCAGGAATTCCGGGAACTGAGCAATTCGCTGGAACAGGCCATCGACGAGACCGGGCGCATCCGCCTGCTGCTGGATCTGGACCGGCTCAAGGGTGTCCATCCCGGCGCGGTGCTGGAGCACCTGAAATTCACGCTGCGGCGCGCGGGCAAGATCGAGCGTATGGCGGTGGTCGGGAACCGCACCTGGGAGAAGTGGTGGCCCGACATTCATCACTGCTTTGCCAAGGCGGAACTCAAGCACTTCGGGGAAGCCGAACTCCAGGACGCTTGGAGTTGGCTGCGCGGGCTCCACTGAGCGGCCCCACGCCGCTCCCGCCCTGCCGCCCCCCCCGGGACCCATCGGGCAGCGGCCCTTGACGCTACCCTTTCCCTTCCGGGTCTGCCATAATACCCGACTGTACTAGTCGGGTTTGGCCCGTCCCGGAACACCCCGCCGTTGGGAGGACCTCCGGAAGCCCGGGCGTCCCGTTGCTACAGGCACCCTGCGCCGGGTGAACGGGCGCGGGCGCGATTGCAGGAACTCAGCCCTATGTCCAACGCCGGTAATGTAGTACCGCTCCACGAGACCCCACCAGGCTCCGCTGCCATCGTGCGTCTGCCCGGACCGTTCCGCCTGTGGCGCGGCGGCAACCTGCCCGAGGTGCAGCTCGCCTGCGAGACCTGGGGCACCTTGAGCCCGGAGCGCGACAACGCCGTGCTGCTGTTCACGGGGCTCTCCCCCGGCCCCCACGCGGCTTCATCTTCCGAAGACGCAACGCCCGGCTGGTGGGAATACATGATCGGTCCCGGGCGCCCTCTCGACACCCGGCGTTATTTTGTAGTGTGTGTGAATTCCCTGGGCGGGTGCTTCGGCACTACCGGTCCCGCGTCGCTGGACCCGCGCACCAAGGAACCCTACCGATTGAACTTCCCGGAGCTGACGGTGGAAGACATCACCAGCAGCGCGCGGGCCGCCCTGCAAGCCCTAGGCGTCGAGCGGCTGCGGGCAGTGGTGGGCGCCTCTCTGGGCGGCATGGCGTCGTTGGCCTATGCCATCCAGTACCCGGAGGAGGTGGACAATCTCGTCACCATCTCCGCCGCCAGCCGCGCGACGCCGTTTGCCATTGGCCTGCGCTCGCTGCAGCGGGAGATCGTCCGCAACGATCCTGCCTGGAAGGAAGGCTTCTATCCGACCGGCAAGGGGCCGCGCGAGGGCATGCGCCTGGCACGCAAACTGGGGTTGATGTCGTACCGCTCGGCGGTGGAGTGGCAGCAGCGTTTCGGACGCGAGCGGCTGAAGACCCACGCCGTCGAGCAGGCGCCGTTCGCCATGGAGTTCGAGATCGAGGCGTATTTGGAGCACAACGCCACGAAATTCGTAGACTGCTTCGATGCCAATTCCTATCTCTATCTGTCCCGCGCCATGGACTGGTTCGATGTGGCGGAACACGGAGGTACGGTGGAGGCGGGCTTGGCCCGGATTCAGGCGCGCCGCACCCTGGTGGTGGGGGTCGAGACCGATTTCCTGTTCCCGATGCAGCAACAGGAAGAGATCGCCGCCAGCCTGTACACCCAGGGACGCGACGTCACCTTCACGCCGCTGTCCTCCATCCACGGCCACGACGCGTTTCTGGTGGACCGCGAACGCTTCGCGCCGGTGATGGCGCGCTTCTTCGCCGAACTGTGAGCCGCACCCGCGCAATGCAAGCCATGGGTAACGAACGCCGGTGAGAAAAAACCCGGACGCTAAGTACGTGGGCCTCGACGCCGATTCGTTTGGGGGCATGACCTCCACGGGTACCATCGTGCGCGACGCGTGGGTGTTCGGAATCCTGCCGGAGGGGGAGACCTGCGCTGGCTGGTCCTACGAGCGGATCCAGTCGCTCTACGACCAGGTCAGCACTGCCTGGGAACCGTACGGCCATTTGGCCAGCCGGCTGCCGGCGGAACTGGGTGAACGTCACCGGCGCATCTACGACGCGGCCACCGCAAAGGCGCGGACCCTTGGCTGGCCACCCGAGCTCGATGACGACGACTGAGCCCACCCACGCCGCACCAGTGGTCCGGGCTCAGCGGCGTGGGCGCCGCGCCGCGGCCCAATAGACCGCCAGATTGAACACCACCAGCAGGGCCCCCAGCCCGAGTTGGATGGAACGGGTCAGGTCCGGCGGATACAGCGCGCGCAGCACATAGTGTTCGATGAACCCGCCCCGGTAACCCGCCTCCCCGGCACGCTCCCGCAGCCAGACCTCCAGATAGGTCAGGGGGCAGATTGCACCGCTAAATTCCACCCACGCCGCCCACAGCAAGGCGGGCACGTGCAGATACGCGGCGCGGCGCCACACCCAGGTCCACAACCCGCCGAACACCGCAAACAGTACGAAGGCGGCGTGCATCAGCACCACCGCTGCCGCTAGCATCGAATAGACCATGGGCCCTCCACGGCCGCGCCCCGGGGCGCGGCTCAGGCGCCGCGGCCGGCGCGCTGCGCGGCATGCTCCGGCAGGTGGCGCTCCAGCCACCGGAGCGTATCCGCCAGCACCTGGTCCCGGATGATGTCGTTGTACAACTCGTGGTAGCCGCCGGCGTACTCCAGCAGTTCCTTGTCGGGGAACAGCACGTGGCGCATGAAGCGCCGGCTGCCCTCCAGGGGGACGAGCCGGTCCGCGCCGCCGTGGACGATCAGCAACGGTACCCGAAACTCGCGCGCCCGCTCCTGGACGCGGCGCGCGGCGCGCTGCAGTTCGATCCCGAGGCGCGCGCTGCCCTGACTGTGGATCAGCGGATCCGCATCGATGTCCCTCATCACTGCCGGATCCCGGGACACGTCGGCCGGACTCAATGGGAGGCGCACCGAGAACCGGGGCCAGAAGCGGTGCATGACGTGCGCCAGTGCCCACAGCACGCGCGGCAGACGGATCTCCCCCAGGGCCGGGGCGGATGCGATCACGCCGCTCACGCCCTGCGGATGTTCCAGGCAATAGTCCAGTGCGATCACGCCTCCCATGCTGTGGCCCAGCAGGAAACGTGGCAAGTGCGGTTCCCATTCCGCGATGCGGGTGATGAACGCCGCCAGGTCCTCGCGGTATTCGCGCCAGGATTCAATATATCCTCGTTGCCCCGGCGAACGGCCATGGCCGCGCAGATCGAAGCCGTAGACGGCGTAGCCCTGGGGCACCACGGCGTTCACCACATTGGCGTAGCGCCCTGAGTGCTCGCTGATCCCATGCATGATCACGAGCACCGCGCGCGCATCCTCCGGGCGCCAACGCCGGTAGTGCAATTCCACACCATCGGCACCGCGGAACGTGCCCTCGCTGGGTTCCATCCGCTCCCTACCCACGACCGCTGTTGGATGCCGACGCCGTGGCGGCGAACTCCCGGACGACGGCACCGGCCGGTTCAATGGATGCGATGCCGCCCACGCTGCGGCCCGCCTGCCAATAGTCGCGGACGCCGGCCGCGTCCAACGAGGCGTGCTTGAGTTGCCACAAGGAACGCAGCGCGTACAAGGTCCGTATCAGGTGCTTGGTGCGGCGGTGGCGCAGCATCCAGCGCGCGGCCGGACCCGCCCGCAGCCCGGTGCGTTCCACATATGGGGTGCGGATCACCGCCACCGGCACCCCGGTGATCCGCTCGCTCAGCACGATGTCCTCCTCACGAGCGCGCAGGATGGCCTCCTTGTAGGGCGCCGCGGCACGGCATTCGGTGGTGGCGATGAAGCGGGTACCGAGCTGAGCGCCGGCGTAGCCGGTCTGCAGAGCAGCGGCAAAATCCTCCGCGCTGCCGATGCCACCGGCACAGATCACCGGGACACGGAATTCCTGCAATTCCTCCAGCAGTGCCACCGGGGTGCGCGTGCCGGCGTGGCCCCCGGCGCGCTCGTTCACCGCGATCAGCCCGTCCACCCCGGCGTCGAGACCCTTCCGCGCCCAGCGCGCCTCGGTCACGTCGTGGTAGACGATGCCGCCCACGGCATGCACCCGCTGCACCACCCAGCGCGGATTGCCCAGCGAGGTGACGAAGAACCGCACGCCTTCCTCCAATGCCGTGTCTACCCACTGCTCCATACGCCGTCGATAGGACTTGGACGACTGCTCGATCAATGCGTTCATTCCGATGGGGCGCGCGGTGAGGCTGCGGATCAGGCGCAGCCCGGCACGGAACTCGTGGCCGTGAACGTAGGTGAGAGAGATCGGCTGCACGATGCCCAGGCCGCCCGCCTCGGAGACCGCAGCCACCAGCTCGGGGTTGCTGCACGGGTACATGGCGCCGCAGATCAGCGGAACCTGGACCCCCGCGTGGCGGGTGAAGGGGGTGTCCAGACCCGGGGACAGGGTGTGGTTCACCTGGGGCTGAGCCGCCAGCGCGCGCTGGTCCGCGCCACCAGCTCACCGGCACCGTCGCGGATTTCCGTCTCCACCAAGTAGTCGGTGTCGGCGTCCACGGCGGGCGGCGCGCAGCGGCACTCGGCCACCAGAGTGCCGCGCGCCTTCTTCACGTACTCGATGGACAAGGCGGTGACGATACCCCGCACCCCCGGTGCCAAGCCCCCGAGCATGGCGAGCCCGCTCGTCAGTTCCCCCAGGTTGGCCAAGGCGATGGCGTGGACCGAGTCCAGGTGATTACGCACGCGGCGCCGGTCCCGCAGCGCGACGCGCGCATAGCCGGGCCGCAGCTCCAGCACCCGGGCCCCGATGCTCCCGGTGTAGGGATTGACCCGGGCCAGGAGGCGGCTGAACAGCCAGCGCCCGCCCGGCAGGGGATGCAGCCGCTGCCATGCCCGGGCCAGGGTGGCCCCCGGCGCCGCGTTCACGTACGCCATGACCCGCACTCCATCGCGCCGTCCGCACTGCGGACCGGTCACCTCCCATTCTGGCACAAAACCCGGCGGGGGAATGGGTCGTGCGGGGCCGTACCCGGACCCCGGCAAACGCGCGCGGTCTTGGTTTCGGCGACCCCGGAGCGGAGCCATACGCAGGGGCTGTCTCGTCCCCGACGCTGATCGGACCCGACTTCCCTGCGTAGCCCACGTCGGGCGCAACACATTGCGACGCGCGGTTCGTTCCTCCACGAGTTGCGCGTGCCCGCGGTTGGAGGGTGTGAACCGGACCGTTGCATACGGCGTACTGCGCTGCGCCTGCTGCGTCCTACCTGAGCCCTGCCGGCTGCCAGCGTTCCACACGGTTCCCGATCAGATTTGTGGTATAGACCGTGCCGTCGGGAGCGACGGCGACGGCGGTCTCGGTATAGCCGGGACCGCGGTTTACGGTGCCAAAGGCGGTCAGGAAACGGCCCTGCGACGTGAATTTCTGGATGCGGTCGTTCTCCTGATCGGCGACGAAGACGTTACCGTGGGGACCGATCGCAACGCCCGTCGGGGTACGGAACCAGCCGTTGAACGGGCCGCGGATGTTGGCCGCGAACGGTCCGCCCCACTTGCGCAGGACGCGCCCGTCGGGACCGAACGCCTGGATACGGTCGTTGTAGCCGTCCGCGACGAACAGGGTGCCGTCCGCTGCGACCGCGACATCGAGCGGGTAGTTGAACCAGCCGGACTCGACGTAGCCCTTCCTGCCCGTATGGCCCCACTGGCGGATGAACTGCCCGTCGGGGGCCAGCTCCTGCACGCGCTGGTTGTAAAACCCGGCAACGTAGACGTTACCCTTGGGCCCCACTGCGACGCCGGCCGGGGAATTGAACCGTCCCGGAGCCGATCCGGCCGTACCCGGAGTACCGAAGGTGCGCTCCAGCGTACCGTCGCGACCGAAGACGAGGACATCGTCGTTCCAGTAGTCCGCCGCGTAGACCTTTCCGTCATGCACCGCAATGTTCATCGGCCGGCCCTGATCCGGCACCGAGATCGCGCGCACGAAACGTCCGTCCGGGGTGAAAACCTGGATCCGATGGTTCAGGGAGTCGGCCACGTAGACTCGGCCGCTGCCGTAGGCGATCCCGATCGGGTTGCGAAACCGCCCGGGCGCCGTGCCCTCCCCACCCCAGGTCTGCACCAGACGATAGGGCGGTTCGACCCGGGCGGGAAACCAAGCCAGTTTGATCATCGCGCCCAGAACGACCAGCGTCGCAACGAGCCCCCAGCCGATCCGGGCGGCGCGGCTCACGCGTGCCGCCCGGAGGACTGGTGCCCCTCGCCCCGGGACCACCGCCGCTCCGGTTCCTCTGATGATCCCCAGCTGCCGTTCCAATGCCGATACGCGGGTAAATCGTGAGAACCGAGTTGCATCGCAAGCCCTCCTGCTCGTCGCACGCAGCCATTCGCACCCTGGGATCCCCGCGTCCCCGAAACCAGGTCCGCGAGGGGATTTCGAATTGCACTCTATCCTTTGAGTGCACTCCAGGAGCAAGCCGCGTCCCGGCCCCGGCCCGGCACCCCAGTGGCTCCGGACGCCGAAGGGAAGCGCGGGTCGCCTTACCGGCTAACCAGGTCCCTCAAAAAATCGCTTGCGCCTGGAGGCGACTCCAGGGATAGCATCGCTTCAGTCGCTCGTAAAAGATCGCGCGCGGCGGACCCGCACCAACCGTCCCCGAACGGGATGGCAGCGCGGGCGCAGGACAGCCCCGGCAGGGGCAGGAGGCTACCCCCGATGAAGACCGCTACGTTCAAAATCCGTGGAATGCGCTGCGCTGGCTGTGCGCAGATCGTCCAAACCATGCTGGAACGAAACGACGGCGTGCGGACCTGCTCGGTCTCGTTCACGGACGGCACCGCGCGCGTGCTGTTCGATCCGGCACGCATCGACGAAGAACGGCTGGCGAGTTCCATCGAGCAGGCGGGCTACCGGATCACTGACCGCAGTCAGTGAGCGCAACCGGCCATGGACATGCTACCGCTGGCGATCGGCCTGGGACTCCTGGGATTTATCGAACCCTGCTCCATGGGGACGAATCTGGTGCTGGTCAAATATCTCGAGCAGCGCCCGATGCGCAGCCGGATTGCGCAGATACTGACCTTCACCGCGACCCGCGCGCTGCTCATCGGGCTGCTGGGCGGGGCCGCGGCACTGATCGGCACGCGTTTCTTCGGATTGCAGCGCGTGCTGTGGGTCGCGCTGGGCTCCGCCTATCTGCTCCTCGGGCTCCTCTATCTGACACGCCGGGAACGCTGGCTGAAGATGCGCTTCGGCGCGCTGATGTCGCGTCAGACCGGGGCACGCGGCTCGGTCCTGCTCGGACTCCTGTTCGGATTGAATGTGCCGGCCTGTGCGGTTCCGTTGATTTTCGTACTGCTCGGGATCAGCACCACGCAGGCGGCCGCCGGCGATTCGCCGCTGACCGGATTCATCCTGCTGTCGGTGTTCGGTCTGTCCCTGTCGGCACCACTCGTGCTGGCGGTGTTATGGGACCGAGCGCGACCGGCGCTCGACTGGCTGGCGGGCCTGTCGGTACGGTTGCCGCGTTGGACCGGTGCCGTGCTGGCGGTGCTGGGGCTGTGGTCGATCGGTCTCGGCCTGTTCGCCCATCTGCGTCCGCCCGGGTGACGGACGCCACCGCGCCGGGCAGTGAGCGGGCGGCGCGATTACCTGATTCTTCCAGAGGTGCATCATGAACGCCAACGCAACTGCGGTATCCGAACTTTGGAGTGAGGAAGCCACTGCGAGCCCGACGCTGCGGCGTGTGCGCGCGCACATCGGCGGCCTGCACTGCTCGCTGTGCACCGGGACCATCGAACAGGCGCTCGGCCGCCGGCCGGGCGTGCACAAGGTGTCGGTCAGCCTGACCCATGAACAGGCGCTGGTCGAGTTTGACCCGACCGTGACCTCGGCCGACACGCTCATGGGTACCCTCACCGACATCGGCTACACGCTTTCCGACCCGCGCAAAGTGGAACCGTTCGAGGTCCAGGAGCGGGCGCTGGTACGGGAGCGCAATCGATTTCTGACGGCGCTGGCCGCGAGCCTGGCAGCGATCGGCCTCATCGCCAGTCCGACGAACCCCTGGGCCCTAGCGCTATCGGGGTTCGTGTTCCTGAGCCTGATCGCCTTCACCTTCGCGGTCCTGTACCACCGCGGGGCCGCGCGCGCGGCCGCCGGGGCACTGGCGCTCGCCGGCGGCGGGGGCATTCTGTTCGCGCTGCGTGTGGCGGGGCCGCTCGCGGACGCGGTCCCGTGGCTCACCGGCGCCCTGGCATTGGCGCTGATCTTCGGTATCGGTCCGCATATCCTGCGCATGGCCGTACAGGCGCTGCGCCGCGGAATCCTCAATCAACACGTCCTGGTCGAGATCGGCGCGTTCGCCGCCGTCACCGGCGGCGTCATCGGCCTCGCGACCGGCCGACCGCACTACCCCACCGCCCCGTTCTTCGCGGTGGCGGTGATGGTCCTGACCTACCACATCTTCTCCGAATGGCTGTCGCTGATCGTCAAGACCCGCAGCTCCCAGGCGGTCAAAAAGCTCCTCGACCTGCAGCCGGACACGGCGCGTGTGTTGCGCGACGGACGTGAGCAGCGGGTTCCGATCAAGGACGTGCAGACCCGCGACCACGTGCGTATCCGTCCCGGCGAGCGCATCCCCGTCGACGGAGAGGTAGTCGAGGGTCATTCGGTGGTAGACGAGTCGCTGATCACCGGCGAGCCGCTGCCGGTGGACAAGGCCGTCGGCTCACAGGTCGCGGGCGGCGCCGTCAACGGGTCCGGGACGCTGCTGGTGCAGGTGACCGCGATCGGTGAAGAAAGTTTTCTGCAGCGCGTGATCCGCAGCGTCGAGGATGCGCGCGCGCTCAAACCGGGCCTGCTGCACGTGGTCGACCGCGTACTGCGCGCCTACACCCCCACGGTACTCGGGATCGCCGCCACCGCCTTCGCCGCTTGGCTGGTCGGCCCGATGCTGGCCGGACACGGACTCGACCTTCAACGCGCGGTGTTCGCCGGACTCTCGGTCCTGGTGATGGGCTACCCATGCGCGGTGGGCATCTCCGCGCCGCTGTCCATCGTACGCGGCGCCGGTGAGGCGGCCGAACGCGGCGTTCTGATGCGCACCGGCGAGTCGTTCCAGGCCCTGCGCCTGGTGAAAACCGTAGTCTTCGACAAGACCGGCACGCTGACCGAGGGCCGGCCCGCGGTGCACGAGATCGAGACCCACGGCGTCGACTCGGATACGCTGCTCGGGATCGCCGCGGCCGTCGAGGCCCAGTCCGAGCATCCACTGGGACAGGCCGTGGTCGAAGCGGCCTTCGACGCCGGGCTCGCGCTTCCCGAAGTGGAACGCTTCGATGCCGTGGCGGGCAAAGGGGTCATCGCGACGGTGGGCGGCGATGAAATCCTGGTCGGCAGCCCGACGTTCCTGACCGGGCGCGGCGTGGATCTTACCCCGTTGAGCGACGCCGTCGCACGTCTGGAAGAAGCGGGCCGCACCGTCATCGCCCTCGCCCGCACCGGTAAGCTGTTGGGCATCGTGGCGCTGGGGGACGCGCTGCGTGCCGATGCTGCCGCGACCGTCCGCCGGCTGCGGGGCCTCGGGATGCGCGTCGCACTGCTGACCGGCGACAACGAACGGGCGGCACGCCGCATGGCGGCGCAGGCCGGTATCGACGAGGTATACGCCGGGGTACTGCCGCAGTCCAAGGCGGACACCATCCGCCGGATCCAGAACAAAGAGCGGGGACGCGGCCGCGTGGCGATGATCGGAGACGGCATCAACGACGCCCCCGCGCTGATGCAGGCCGACGTCGGCATCGCCATGGGCAGCGGTACCGACATCGCCATCGACGCCGCCGACGTCATTCTGCTCAATCGCCGCCTCGATGGCGTGCGGGCAGCCTACGAGATCAGCCGCCGCTCCTACCGCAAGTTGCTGCAGAACATTACGCTCGCGTTCCTGTTCAACGGCATCGGCATCCCGCTCGCCGCCACCGGCCTGATCAACCCGGTGTGGGCCATGGTCGCCATGGCCACCAGCGTCACTGCCATCTTCATTAACTCGCTGTCGGGACGTTCCGCGCTGTTCTTCGGCGCCGTGGGGGGTGTCGGACAAGCGCCGGCTCAGGGAACGGAGACACCGATCTGATGGACGTCAATCGTTCTCCTGGACCCGACGCACCGACGCGGTTCCTGACCCATCCGCTCCGGATTCGCGTTCCCCAGTATTGCCCCCCCTGCGATAGGCGCAGCGGCATCATGACGGACGGGCGTGCGTGTCCTTCACCGACAGGGGACCGGCACCGCGGCCGCGCCGTGGCCCTCGGCGTGCTGGTCGCACTGATCGGCGGATGCGCGGTCGGACCGAGTTTTGTCCGTCCCGCGCCACCGAATGTAACGACCTACACCGCAGAGGGGACCGCCCCGAACCTGGTACCGGGCGCGTCCGAGCCTTCACAGCGCCTGTTGACCGGCCAGGCGATCCCGGCCGCGTGGTGGCGGCTGTTCCGATCACCGGCGTTGGACACCGTCGTGCGGCAGGCGCTCTCCGCAAGCCCCACCATCAGCGCGGCCAAAGCAAGGCTTGCCCAGGCCCAACAGCTGGTGGCCCAGGCACGTGGTGCCTATTACCCGCAGATTGATGCCGGCGCCTCCGCCGAGCGCCTGAAGGGGCCGCCGATCGCGCTCGGGATCCGGCCCAACCACAATCTCCCCACTTTCAACCTCTATTCGGTCGGGACCATCGCGAGCTTCGATCCCGATGTCTTTGGTCTTACCGCGCGGCAGGTGGAAAAGCGCGCGGCGCAGGCGGAAACTCGAGTCTATCAGCTCGCGGCCGCGCAGCTGGCGGTTTCCGGAAATGCCGTCACCGCGGCGATCACGGCCGCCTCGCTGCGGTCGCAGATCCACGCGGCCGAGGCCCTCGTCGCCGCCGATCGGAACACCCTTGCCCTCGTGCGCGAGAAATTCGCCGTGGGCAAGGTGGCCCGAACCCATCCGTTGGCCGCTGAATTCCAACTTTCCAACGACCGCGCCCTATTGCCACCCCTCCGACAACGGTTGGCCGCTGCCGAGGACGCCCTCGCAACGCTAGTCGGGGAACTCCCCGCGCAGTGGACGCCGCCTGCGCTTACATTGGCGGATTTCACCCTTCCGACCAAGCTGCCCGTCAGCCTGCCATCGGCATTGGTCCGCCATCGCCCCGACATTCTCGCGGCGCAGGCCCGCCTCCACGCCTCCAGCGCCGCCGTCGGCGTGGCCGATGCCAGGATGTACCCGGACTTCAGGCTCTCCGCCTCGTTCGGTACTGCCGCCCTCGCGGCCACTTCCCTTGGGGAAGGCGCCAACCTGGTATGGACCCTGGCATCGGGGCTCACCGCACCCATTTTCCATGGTGGCTCATTGCGGGCGCAAAAACGCGCGGCAGTCGCCCAATTCCACGCCACGTTGGCGATCTACCGCCAGACGGTACTGGTGTCCTTCCAACAGGTCGCAGATGTCCTGCGCGCGCTCGGGCATGACGCCGAACTGGTCAATGCCGCGCGCCACGCGCTTGACGCCTCCCGCTCGACCCTGTCCCTTCAACGGCTTCGCTACCGAGCAGGGAAAACCAGCCGGCTCCGATTGCTCGCCGCCGAGCGCCGCTACCAGGAAGCACGCCTTCGCTACATCCAGGCCAAAGGTAACCGGTATCTGGACAGTGCCCAGCTATTCGTGGCCCTGGGTGGCGGGGGATGGGTCAACCCGACGCGGTGCACCGAATGTTCGGTTCCGTCTGGAGCGACCGGAAACGGCAACCGGTCATACAGTGCGACCCCCGGGCCGGAATATCGTCATGAATCCATGAATCGGTGACAACCACCATGAAATCTCTCTTTACACGCCTCCGAGCGGGACCGCAATCGACCGACCGAACAGATGCCAAGATACGGCCATCGATCCGACGCGTCACCTTGATGCTGCTCATCCTGGTAGTGCTGGCGGTGGTGCTTCGCTTTACGGTCCTGCGGCCGCCGGCCGTCCCGGTTGCGAAGGTGACCCGCGGAACCGTGGCCGCCGAAGTCGAGGGCACCGGCACCGTGACCGCCGATGTGCTCGCGAACATCAGCTCGAAGATCACGGGCCGGGTCGAACGGGTCTTTGTCGACCAAGGCGATAGCGTTCGCCGCGGCCAAGTGATCGCCATCCTCGATCAAACCGGTCTTCGCCACAAAGTAGATGCCGCGCGCGCGCGACTCGCGGCCGACAGGGCGAAGGCCGGGGAGCGCAAGCGCGAATGGCTGCGCGAGAAGCGGCTCCAGCCCTCCGGGGCCGTGGGCATTGAGGAATATCAGCGATACCGCGCGCGCTATGCCGTGGCGCGGAGCGTGGTACGGGCCGCCGCGGCCGAGTTGCGAGATGTCGAATACCAACTCTCGTTGACGCGAATTCCCGCGCTGTTCGGCGGACTCGTGATCCGGCGATGGTCCGTTCCAGGCGTATCCGTGGTCCCGGGGCAGCCGATGTTCTTGGTCGCCGACACCAACCTGATCTACGTCGATACCTTCATCGATCAAAACTTCACCGGAAAGATCCGGCCGGACCAGCCGGCGACCGTCATCCTTCGCGGGCGTGAAAACGCGCCTCTTGCAGGCCGTGTCCTGCGGATCGATCCGCAGGCCGACCAAGCCACCGAGGAAATGGTCGCGGAGGTCACCTTCCGGATTCCCTCCGACCGGTTCCAACTCGGACAATGGGCCAACGTCTATATCAAGGTTGGGGAGGCGAAAGATGCGCTGGTGGTCCCGGACACCGCGCTGCTCACCATAGGAAACCACGTCTTCGTACTGAGCGTCGGCCCGAACCACAAGATCCGCAGGCAGCAAGTTACGGTCCTGGCTCGCAGTCCACGGAACCCCATGGTCGCCATCGCAGGTCGGCTCCAACCGAACGAACGGGTGGCACTGCACCCGGCGGGGCTGAGGCCGGGGGAAACCGTGCGTCCTTTCCTCCGCAGCATGTCGAAGGCGGCGGGATCGAATTCATGAACCTCGCGATCAAGGACGTCCGTTACCATGGCCTGAAGTTTTACAGCTCCACTATCGGCGTGTCATTGCTGATCATGGTAGTCGTTGCAATCGGTGGAATCATCCGTGGGGTTATTCTCGACTCCGCAACGATTATCGATAAAACGGGGGCCAATCTCTGGGTGGTTCAGAAACGGACCCTGGGGCCCTTCGTGGAGATCTCCCGGCTCCCTGAATACATCTATCACTCCATTGCCGCGATGCCCGGCGTCGCCCAGGCGAGCCCGATCGTAACCGCGTGGGAACACGTTGCGGTCATGCCACATCCCACGCGACTGATGAAGTTCATGTATATGAACACACTGCTGAACACCGCCACGATGGTAAAACCCGGGTGGATGGCGATCCCCAAGGTCCAGCGGTTCGTCGTCATCGGCTACGAGCCCGGAAGAATCGGCGGGCCGCCTGTCATCGTAGCCGGGCGTGGAATCGAGGCGAGCCACTATGAAATCGTGGCCGACGTTAAGACCGGATTTCACGTCGGGCAACACCTTCGCCTAGGAAACTTTGACTACACGGTGGTCGGTCTAACGAAGAACGTGGTTGCCTTTACCGCCGACCCGGTGATCTACACCACCCTGCTGGATGCGCAGAATATCATTTTTCAGCTCGACCCCGATCTCTTTCGCAGCGTCCGATCCCATGTGGAGCAAGATTTTTTTGGGCTCTCGGCCACTCGACCGCGACTAGCCAGGCCATTGGCGGCCAAGGCGGTTAAACTGGCGGGAAACACACGGTTCATCAACGCGATCGCGGTCAAAGTGCAGCCCGGCGTATCCGCTCGCGCCGTGGCGAAACGCATCCGCCGCTGGCAGCACCTACAGGTCTATACGGCCGCCCAAGCCGTCAATATGCAGCTCATGGGATCGAACCGGTTGATTCTGTTCCAGCTGGCGTTGTTCCGCGACATCCTGGTTCTGATCGCGGGGCTCGTGATCGGTCTAATCATCTATAACTTCACTCTGGATAAACTGCACGAGATCGCCATGCTCAAGCTACTCGGCGCACCCGGCGCGGTGGTGTACCGGATGATACTCCAGGAAGCGCTTTTCATGGGGATTGTCGGCACCCTGGTGGGGAGTGCACTGGAACTGCTTATTGAACCGTATTTTCCGCGCCGCGTCGTTGCGACCCCCGGCGACATTGCGCAGATGCTCGTCGCCATGACACTCGTGGCAATCCTGGCGAGCGTGCTCGCAGTTCGCAAGGCGATGCGCGTGGACCCTCGCAGCGTACTCGGAGTCGGTTGAGCATGACCCAGCCCGAAAAAACCAGCCATGCGATTCAAGTCAAAGGGCTCACCAAGGTCTATGGGCAGGGCCGCACCCGGGTCGAAGCTCTCAGGGGAATTGATCTTGACGTGCGGCCTGGTGAGTTGTTCGCAATTATGGGCCCGAGCGGTTCAGGAAAGACCACTCTGCTCACTATTCTAGGGCTGGTAACCCCTCCGACCGGTGGACAACTGTTGATCGAAAACGAAGATATCTATGGTGGGCGTCCCCCCGACTTGGCGCGCCTCCGGCGCGAAAAGATCGGCTTTATCTTCCAGGCCCCCAATCTGATTCCGTTCCTGACCGCCAAGGAGAACGTCCTATTACCGCTGAACCTGGCGGGAGTGGGCGGCAAACCGGCGGAAGCACGGGCACGCGAGTTGCTTAGCTATCTCGAAGTTGCCGACCGAACCTCGCTATACCCGAATCAGCTTTCCGGCGGCGAGCAGCAGCGCGTCGCGGTGGCCAGGGCGCTGGCCAACAACCCGAAGATCATACTGGCCGACGAACCGACTGCAAGCCTCGACACCGACCGGGCCCTGAACGTCATGCGGTTGCTTCGACGGGTCTCCGACGAGAACAATACCGCCGTTCTCGTCGTTACCCATGACCATCGCCTGATCGGGGAAGTCGACCGCGTGATTCAGTTCGCGGACGGGCGAATCGCCGAGTCCGGAGACCATCCAGCGGATGTTGTAGACCATCGTCGCCCGCCCGGCGGCGGGGAACGGGGCGGGCCTTAAAAGCCAGGAGCGAAAGAACGGCCGCTCCAGAGGGCGGCATAGTGCTATCAGTTCGTAGATGCGGGTTCCTTCGACGAAGTGGACATCCGGCGGGTAGCTGCGCATCCGCTCGAACTCCAATGGTGACCGATATCCCAGCAATGAATGTAGTTGCACGCGGTTGTAGAAATCAACCTAGACGCGGACGGCATCGCACAGCGACTGGTCGCTACTAAGCGTTTGTCGTGGCGAATGGGTACAGATTCATGTTTACTGTTTTTTTGTCGGCTACGTGTGGCGTTAAGGCGTATGAGGGCTGCCCACACCGTGGTGAGCACTCTCAAGGCCGCTGCGCTCAGCGTTCCGTAGTGGGTACGGGAATATCCGCGTTACGGCCTACGTCTTAGCACTGTTCATCCAACACCCTATTCAATACCGCACTCCACCCCGGGGCACGACTACGGTCATGGCCGACTCCGAAAACCCGCGCCGGCCGGGGCGATCCCGCTTCCAGGAATGCGACGGCCGGAAGGTGGCCGCCGCCCTGTTGCTGCTACGCCTGGGCGTCTTTATCGTCTTCTTCCTGTGGACGCTGGACAAGTTTGTCCGGCCGATGCGTCACAAGGATTTTCTGCCGCAATTCGGCGCTGCCTGGACGCCGGTGATTGGCGCCCTGGAATTGGTGGTGATCGTGCTTTTTCTATTCGGTGTACTGAAACTGTTCAGTTACGGGGTCGTTCTGGTACTGCATCTGATTTCTACGGCATCGGCATACCACGCCTACCTGACACCGTTCCACGATAAGAATCTCCTCTATTTCGCGTCCTGGCCGATGCTCGCCGCCTGCGTGACACTATTTCTGTTAAAGGAGGAGGACACGCTGTTGACCTGGACTCATATCCGAAGCGGGCTCGCCAAGAGGCGCCCATCGAGAAACCCAACCAGCGCCGAGGGGAAAGGTCATGACACAGGAACCTGATTTTCTGACGCGTGCCAGCCTGTATTTCGCCGCTGGGGGTATCGGCGGCGCCGCCAACAGTTTCGCCGCGTGGTTCTTCGGCGTAACCGGGGTCAACACGCTGCTGGGGATTTCCCTGACACCGGCGTTCACCCCGGGGTGGCTCTATTTACGGGTCGTCTGGGGTGGGATTTGGGGACTGCTGTTTCTGTTGCCGCTGTTCCGGCTCCAGCCTCTTTATATCCGTGCGACGTTCTTGAGCCTGATCCCCTGTGCAGTGCAGCTTCTGATCGTCTTTCCGTTGAAGCTGAAAAAGGGCTATTGGGGTCTTGAGCTGGGTACGATGACACCTCTGCTGATCCTGGCCTTGAATCTGGTCTGGGGTTATACCACCGCGTTGTGGCTCGCACTCACCGTACAGCGCAAACCAGTACTCGGTTAGTGGCCGCGGTCATTACCGATGACGCCCCAGCCTTGGGCCTAGGCGGACCCGGTTGACCCGCTCGGGCCCTAACATCGGGTCTGAATGATCGTCTGGTAGCGATGGGCATGAACACGCGACGAAGGCTTTTCAATCGGCGATGCGCATCGTTGGCGGTATGCGACGAAAACATGGGCGTTAAGGGCTAACTTCTCGCCGCACCACGGCGTCACAATGACCCGGGGAGGCCTCCCCTGGCAAGCACTCCGGCCCGGTCAGGTTCGGCAGCGGGCCAGGCCCGGTGTATTTGTGTCGGTGACAAAACCGCGCCGCGGCCGATGAAAACTGGACCGGTTATCCCTACCGACCATATTCCCCTGGGGCGCGGTTCGTGGGCCGTTCCAGTCCCTGTGGGGTGCGGGGAACCAAGCGCTGGAACTCCTGCCTTGTCTACCGTTCTAACGAGTCATGGCAAGTACGCAATGACACCTAGCCTGTGCGGGTTTCCGGCGTGCGGACTGCGCGGATACCACCTGTCCGAGGAACGGAAATCCGCTTGCCTGAGGGCGTGGAGTAGGCCCGGGGCAAAGTGTGAACCACGTCACAGAACTTGCTTTCCGCAGGGTTTTGTATAAGGTGTCGCTGTGCGTGGTGGCCGAGGAGGGATCGCCAATGCGCTTTTTTAAAAGGGAACTGACCAAGGCATACACCCTGTTCAGCGTTCGACGTGAGTTCAGGGAACAGCAGCGGATCCAGGAATTGCAGAAAAAGAGGCTGCGGGCTCCACGCCCGTCTGCTGAACCGGTTCCGAAGTAGGCCGGACCGGGTTTCGCCAGCCGGACCCGACAGGCCGGCTGACTCCGCTTACCGATGGGCCGCCGCTGGCCGGCGTAACGCCCACAGGGGATGGTCTCTCCCGGATTTACCCCCCGGCGCACTCCGACGCCCGGACCACGCATCGCGCCAGCCCCCCCGACGGACTACTCCCGGGCTGAAACCCGGGGAACAGTCTGTCGGGCCGCGCTCCTTTATATCCCTTGCTGCCGGACTTCCGCCTCCACCTTTTTCAACGCATCCATCAACTGCTTGTCCTTGCTGGCGCGCAGCTGAGCCGCGGTCATGGATTTCTCCTCCTGGGGACGCAGCGGCAGCACGTTCTCCGCCAGACTCACCGTGGTATCGGGTTTGATTCCCCGGTGCCAGATGGTCTTGCCACTGGGGGTCAACCACTCTTCCACGGCGAGCATCAAGGCCGAGCCGTCGGAAAGGGGGAATTCCTGCAGCACGGTGCCCGTACCGAAGGTCTTTTCCCCCAGCAGCGTCGCGCGGTGGGCATCCTTCAGTGCGCCGGCCACGATCTCCGAGGCGCTGGCGGTGCCGGCGTTGATCAGTACTACCATGGGCATGGCATATTTCGGCCCGGAACTGCGTACCGGCACGCGGCGCAGCTTCCCTTCCACGTTCTTCTCCAGCAATACATTATTGCCGTCCGGAAGAAACTGACTGGCCACGCCTATGGCCTGGGACAGCAGGCCTCCGGGGTTGTTGCGCAGATCCAGAATTACCCCAGCGGCACCTTGGGAACGGGCCTGGTCCATGGCGCTCTCCAGTGCCCGGGATGTCCCCTCACTGAAGGAGGCGATGCGCACGTCCGCGACCCGGGTGCCGGGAAGCATGTGCCAAGTGACGCTGCGCAGCTTGATTTCGGCACGCACCACGTGGACCTCACGGGCCTTGTAGGTCTTGGGATCACGGATCGACAGGATCACGGTACTGCCCGCCGGTCCACGGATCCGGCGCACCACCTGCTCCAGGGATTCCCCGGCTGTGTCCTTGCCATCCACCTTGAAGATGATATCCCCGGGTTTGAGCCCGGCCTTCTGGGCCGGCGAACCGTCCAGGGGGGTGACGATGATCACCCGCTTGTCCTGCATCCGCACCTCGGCACCGATGCCGGGGAAATGACCCTGCACCGCGTCACGCGCCTCGGACACCATCTCCGGAGTCAGAAAGGTGCTGTGGCCGGTGTCCCCCAGTGCATCCACCATCCCACTAATGGCTCCGTAGGTCATCTTGCGGGGATTCACGGCGGAGCGGTCCACGTAGTGCGCGTCGATCAGATTCCAGGCCTGGTCGATGAGCCGGAAATCCGGCACGGCGGTGGCAGGGATCCGATCTGGCGGCACCACGCCGGCGAGGATCTGTCGATCCACCACCACCCCGGCCACGACGCCGCTGAGCAACCATAACAGGCCGACGGCGGCGGTCCGCAGGTGGTTGGCACGGTTACCGGTCTTCACGCTGTACACCTCCGACTCCACTGGATCTGGCGGCCACTATAGCATCCCTCCAGACCGTATCGCCCGCGTTGCGGACGGCCCTAAAGCGGGCCCGGGGAAATGTCGCTATGGGCTGTGCAGAGACGGTGCGGGGGCCTGGGACCCGGCGACCGGGAAAATTCGGGGGAGGCGATGGACACATCTACCGTGATCGGGGCCACCCTAGGCCTGGGAACCATCACCGTGGCAGTCTATGCCGTGGTGCTCTACAACCGGCTGGTATCCCTGAAACATTGCGTTTCCAAGGCCTGGTCCAATATAGACGTGCTCCTAACCCAACGCCACGACGAGCTGCCCAAGCTGGTGGCCGTCTGCAAGCAGTACATGGGCTACGAGCAGGAAACCCTGGAACGGGTCATGGATGCCCGGGCCCGGGTGGCCAACGCGCGGGAACAGCACGATGTCCGCGCCCTGGGGCCGGCGGAGGCACAACTGCGCTCCGGGCTGGGCAGCCTGTACGCAGTAGTGGAAAACTATCCAGACCTGAAAGCCAATACCACTTTTGTGCACCTGCAGGACCGCATCACATCGCTCGAAAGCACCATCGCGGATCGCCGCGAGTACTACAATGAGAGTGTAAATCTGAACAACATCCGCATCGAGCAGTTCCCCGATGTGATCATCGCCCGCCGCTACGGCTTCGAACCCTTCCATCTGCTGGAATTCAGTGCACAGGAGCGGGCGGACGTGGACATGGGCGCGCTGTTCGCCACCTGAGCACGCCTGCACGGCACGGCGAACCGCACCGAACCCGATCGCCACCACCACCCGGTCATGCTGGAATCCATCACCCTTTGGTGCCGCGGCCTGTCCACCGGGGCGTTCGCGCTGCTACTCACGGTGTTGCTGGCGCTCGCTGGCACTGCATTCTACGAAATCTGGCGCGCCCTGCGCCGCTCCCGGATCATTGAGGACACGCCCACCTCCCGCCTACGCTCAGCGGCTCAGGGTTACGTGGAACTGGAAGGCCATGGGGCGCTCATGGGGGGCCTGCCCATCGTCGCGCCGCTGAGCGGGATCGCCTGCCTGTGGTACCGCTACCGGATCGAACGCCGCCGAAGTATCACCGACCTGCGCGGACGCGGCTGGTGGCACACCGTGCAGAAAGGCGTCAGCGACGGGTTGTTCAGGCTTGAGGACAGCACGGGCGCGTGCATCGTGGACCCGGACCGTGCCGAGGTGATACCGAGCCTGCGGCGCGTGTGGTATGGCGGATCCGACGCACCCGCGCTGGTACTCGGCACCCACTCCGGGGGCCGGCCGTCGTTCGCCGAATACCGCTACACGGAGGAACGGCTCATGCCCGGACCCCTGTGCGCCCTGGGCTGGTTCAAGACCGTGGGCGACGCCGACGACAGCCTCGACGCGGACGTCGCGGCGCTGCTGCGCCAGTGGAAAGGCGACCGCGCCGCGCTGCTCACGCGCTTCGACCGCAACGCCGACGGGCAGATCGATGTCGAGGAATGGGCGCGGGTGCGGGAGGCGGCGTTGCAACAGGTGATGAAGGAACGGGCCGAACGCGCCGCGGAACCCGAGACCAACACCCTGGTGCGGCCGCCGGTTGCGCGCCAGCCCTACCTGCTGGTGGCGGGCACGGAACGGGCCGCGGCACACCGTTACCGCGTGCGTTCGCAACTCGCGCTGGCGGGATTCGGCCTCTGCGTCGCGGGCCTGCTGTGGGCGCTCGGCGCCCGGCTGTCCTGAATCGGGGGTCAGCGCTCGCGCTGGTAGGTCCCGAGAAGTTCCGCCTGGGCCAGGATGTGGCGGTGCATAGCGGCTTCGAGCTGTGCCTTGGTGGGCTGGTGCAGGTCCGGCAGGACCACGTCCAGGGCGTAGAGTTTGTAAAAATAGCGGTGGCGCCCCACCGGCGGGCACGGCCCGCCGTAGCCGGCACGCTTCCAGTCGTTGGTCCCCGGTAGCGTTCCGGGTGGAAGTGCATCGGGCGTGATCGCCGCGGCCAGCCCGCGGCTGCCGGGTGGCAGGTTGTACAGGACCCAATGGACCCAGATCATGCGCGGCGCGCTTGGGTCCGGTGCGTCCGGGTCGTCCACGACTAGCACCAGGCTCTTGGCGCCCTTGGGCACCCCCGACCAGGCGAGTTCCGGCGAGATGTCCGCACCGTCACAGGTGTAGCGGGCGGGGATCGCGCCTCCCGACGCAAATGCTGTAGAGACGATGCGCAGGCCCATCGGCCGCCCTCCGGTGTCGGTATCCCGGCCCCCGGCTACACCGGCGGCGGGGAAAACCATCGCCACGAGGATAGCCGCGGCCATCCGCCGCCGGCGCACCGTGGTCCCGCGCGGGATCCACGCGCTCACCACCGACGCAAAGCTGGGCACGGCCACCATCCGCAAACACCTCCCGTCGGTCCTGGCCCACGACCCCGGCCGTGTATAACACCGCGTTGACGCTGACCCATCATGGATCTCCGAGCCGGTTGCGACAATAGCCCATACCGGGCCCGCAGCATGTCGGACCATCGGCGCGGTGCATCCGTGGCTCAATCCGAACCCCGCGTAGCCGCGCCTGGGGATAAATCGGACATAAAGTGACTCTTTTTTTGACAAACTCCCCAGTGGAAACGGCAACATATCCTGCGCGAGCTGCCATCACGCGCTAACCGACACCGGCGACGGGTGGTCCCTGCCGGTGGGGGAAGGCAGCCGGGGCTCGGGGTCACCCGCGATACGGGCAGGGGCGCGAACGCCATCCACGTGCGGGTACCGCGCAATGCCTCGCCGGTCCTCAACCTCGGGGCCAGCGAGTTCCGCAGTACGTTCCTGGATGGTCGCGTAGCGGTGGACCGCTCCCAGCCCACGGGTTTCCGCAGCCCGGCGGGCAGCGATCTCCTCCGGGGCTGACCAACGTGCTGGTGGCCCAAACCATGTTCCCAGCGACCTCAGCGACCGGCAGATGGCGGATCTGATGGGATTCCTGGCGACCCTCACAGACCCGGCGGGCAGCGATCTGCGCGAGGACGTGCCATCGCAGGTCGCGAGCAGTCGACCGCTGGCCGAATAAACGCCACACCGCCGGGACGCAGGCCCACGTCCCGGCGGCCTTTGTTATCATGCCCCCGAGTCCCGTCACGTCGGGGAGGTGGACACTGGCCAGCGCGTCCTATGTGCCCCTGGAACCCCCCGCGGAGCCACGCACCGCCGCGTGCCGCGCCCTCCGGTATCTCACACTCGTGGGCTGGGCCGCCACGATTGCAGGCCTTACTGCCTGCAGCACCGACCACTCGGCCCATTCCCCCCAGGCGATCCAGGCACGGGGGGAACTCATCGTCCTCACCCGCAACGCCCCCACCACCTATTACGATGCACACGACACGCCTACCGGGCCCGAGTACGACATGGCCCGCGCCTTCGCGCGATATCTAGGAGTAAAGGCGAAGTTCGTGGTGCTGGACAGCACTGCGGAAGTACTCCAGGCCCTGCGGGACGGCCGCGGCGACCTCGCGGCAGCGGGGCTTACCCGCACCCGCCAACGCCACGACGACTTCCGGTTCGGGCCCACCTACCAGACCGTGCGCCAGCAGGTGGTCTGCCGCCGCGGCGGTGCACACCCGACCTCCGTCACGGACCTCACCGAGGTGCCGTTGACGGTGGCGGCGGACAGCAGCTACGTGGAACGTCTCGCGACCCTGCAACGCACATACCCCAAGCTACACTGGCACACCGACCTGGAACTGAGCAGCGAAGATCTGCTGGAACAGGTCTGGCAGCGCAAACTGCCCTGTACCGTGGCCGACTCCAATATCGTCGCCATCAACCGTCGCTACTTTCCGGAGCTGGTAGTCGCCTTTGACCTCAGCAAGCCCCAGGACCTGGCCTGGGCCCTGCCGCGGGACGCCCGCGGCTTGCAAACGGCGGTGACCAAGTGGTTTTCCGGATACCAGAGCAGCGGCGCGCTACGCCCGGTCATGAACAAGTACTACGGATACGTCAAGCTATTCGACTATGTGGGCACCCGGACGTTTCTGCGCCGCATCCATAGCCGCCTTCCCCGCTTCCGCGGCCTGTTCCAGCAGGCCGCGCGGAGCACTCGGTTGAATTGGGTGCTGCTCGCCGTCCAGTCCTATCAGGAGTCGCGTTGGAACGCACGCGCCATCAGCCCCACCGGGGTTCGGGGCATGATGATGCTGACCCGCCACACCGCGCGCGCGGTGGGTGTTACCAACCGGCTCAACCCGCAGCAAAGCATCCGCGGCGGCGCCCGTTATCTGGCCGAACTGCGCGCGCGCCTGCCGAAGAACATCCGCGAACCGGACCGCACCTGGTTCGCCCTCGCGGCCTACAACATTGGATTCGGCCACATTCAGGACGCGCGCGCGCTGGCACGCCGGCTCGGACACCCGGCGAACCGGTGGAGCGGCCTGAGCCAAGTGCTGCCCCTGCTGGCGCGTCAGCGCTACTACCGGACCCTGCCCCACGGCTACGCCCGCGGCAACGAGCCGGTCCAGTACGTAAACCGGATCCGGGATTACGAGAACATCCTGGCGCGCACCCTGGAGTTGCGGCGGGCGGGAGCCCGGGTACAGCCCCCCGCCCCCGGCTTGGCCGGCTCCTGGCATCTGGACCGGGGAAATTCTATTCTAGGGATGTAGACCGGACGCCGCCTGGAACACGCCCACGGTGGGTATGGTCAAGCCGCATGCGCCACTGGGCAGACCGCCGCCGGGGCCGCGCGGCTGAAGCAAGACCACCGGGCGGCTATATCCAACGGGCTTGGTACGTGCAGCGAGGGTTGAACATGACGCACCCCGACTTCGCCGTTACTGATGTCCACACCCTTCAACACCGCGACCTGCGTTTCCTGCTGGAACACTTCCCGGAACCCGGCCACAGCTACGAGGAAATCGCCGTATTGATCGGGGAGTTCCCCACGACCCTGGAGTCCATGCTGGACAGCGAGTTCGTATCCCGGGAGATCCTGGAATCCCGCGAGCTGCTGTTGGACATCTCTCCCTTCCTGCTGTTCAACGTGCTATTGCGCCAAGTGCTCGGCCGTCAACGCAGCCCGGTGGACCGGCGTGTCATTCACTATATCGCGAACCTGCTGAGCCTGTTCGTAAACAACGACCGCGTGCATCGGATCCAGGCCCACGACCCACGGCACCACGAGTACCTGGTAGGGATGATCGATGAGGCGGCGCGCGCCGAGCCGCGGCGCCAGTTTCTGATCTACGCCCATATCGGCAACTACGCGCTGTATCTGACCGGGGTGTTCCCGCGTTGGATCGAGCACCGGCACCGGTTCAAACGCCGCCCGGTAGACACGGCCTACTATCTGGACTTCGGCCGCGTCTACTTCGAGCGGGCGGCATCCCACCCGCTGGCCCGGGAATACCGGCTCGGTGAGGTATTCCTGCGCCTCGCCCTATTGTTCGATCAATATCGGGAAGCGTTGAATCGGATGGCGCAGCAGTACTTGCCGACGTCGTGACGCGGTGATCCCCGATTCCGCGTCAGCCAGCGGCCAGCAACGGCCGCCGGCCATCCTCCATGTAGACATGGACGCCTTCTATGCCTCCGTGGAGGAACGCGACCGGCCGGGACTGGTGGGTCGGCCGGTAATCGTGGGGGGCACGCCGGAGGGCCGCGGGGTGGTAGCAGCGGCCAACTACGCGGCACGCCGTTTCGGGGTGCACAGCGCAATGCCCACGGCAACCGCCTTGCACCTGTGCCCACACGCGGTGCTGTTACCGGTGCGCCTGGACCATTACGCGGAAGTCGCGCGACAGATCCGCAACGTCTTCTATCGCTACACCCCGTTGGTGGAGCCTCTGTCCCTGGACGAGGCGTTCCTTGATCTCAGCGGATGCGAGCGCCTGTTCGGCCCTGCCCCGGAGGTGGCACGGCGCATCAAGGACGACCTCGCCCGGGAAGTGCAGCTGGTGGCTTCGGTAGGCGTGGCCCCCAACAAATTCGTGGCCAAGGTGGCCAGCGATCTGAAGAAACCCGATGCCCTGGTGGTCGTGCATCCCGGTGAGGTACAGGCGTTCCTGGACCCACTGCCCGTGGGACGCCTGTGGGGCGTGGGCAAGGTTGCCGGACGCCGCTTCGAGGAACACGGGATCTACACCATCGGAGACCTGCGGCGCCGGCCCTTGGACCGGCTGCGGCGGCAGTTCGGGAACGCGGCGGAACACCTCTGGCGGCTTGCCCAGGGGATCGACCCGCGGGCGGTCGTGCCGGAACGCGACGCCCGGTCCGTGTCCCACGAGACCACCTTCGCGGTGGACGTGGATGATCCCCAGGTGCTGCGGGCTTGGCTGCAATCTCTTACCGAGCAGGTGGGTCAACGCCTGCGCCGCTGTGGCCTGCGCGGGCGCACCGTCCAGATCAAGGTGCGGTTCGCGGACTTCCGCACCCTCACCCGCGCCCATAGCCTGGCGCGGCCGACCGACATCACCCAGGAACTGTGGGACGCCGCGCGCGGCCTGCTGACGCAGCGCCTCCCGGAGCGGTGCCCGCCGATACGCCTGCTGGGGATGGGCGTCAGCGCCCTGGAACCGCGCGACGCCGCCCAGGGTGAGCTGTTTCATGACGCCGTGCAGGCACGTCACAGTCGCCTGGACGCGGTGGCGGATCGGATCCAGGAGCGCTTCGGTGCGGATGCATTGCGGCGCGGCGGTCCTTTCGACGGGGCGGATTGAGGCGCTGATCCGAATGGTGCTTGTTGATGCTCCGGGCGTTGCAGCCGGGTCAGAGCACTGTGGGAAATGCGGGCTAGCGCCGCCCCGCGGCAGCGGCGGGCAGCAGCGTCCGGTAGCGCGCGGCGTTACGCGACAAGCGGGCGCGATCCCGGTCCCAGGGCGACGCCCACGCCAGTCCCCGGGTCATCAAACCGCGGCATAGCGTCAGCAGCCCGGTGATGTCGTCCTGATGAACGAACTCCGGCGCAGGGCCCTCTACGCCGCGGCAGTCCGGCCCACCTTCGAAACCCTGGTTGTGATAATTCCCCAGCGGCACGGAGATGCCCACGGCGGGCACGCCCCAAGCCGTGGCCGCCGTCGCCTCGCACGCCCCGCCGTCCATGATACGCCGCTGATGGCGCCCGGGCAGGGTGCGCTCCGCCACGCCAGCGAGCACCCGCAGGGCATTGGGGTCGAACACGGTGCGCCGGTCCCCCAACCGCACCACCGGCCCAGAACCGATGCGCGCCCCCGGCAAGGTGCGGGAGGTCTCCAGGCTCACACATACCAACGGGCGATGCGGGTTGCGCAGCCACCCCAGCTCGAAGTGCCGCACCGCGCCTACGAAACCCACCTCTTCCCCGCGGGTCAGAAGCCCGAGAAAAGGCACCGCGCCTTGACGCAGAACACGCTTGGCGGTGGACAACACCGCGAACACCCCCACCAGATCGTCGGCGGCCTTGGTATAGATCCGACCACCGGCCCGCCATACCGGGGCGCGGAAGGCAAAGCCGCCAAACAGACGCCGTGCCGCCGGGCGCCGGCCGTCGTGCCGCCATGCGGTAATCCGCACCTCCCCGGCCGCCATGAACCGGCCCGACACGTGCAGGGTGGTGGCCACCAGACGTCCTTCCGCCACATTACCCTCAGGACCGGCGATCCACACCCGGGCACCACGCAGGTGGCGGACCGGCGAGCCTCCGTGCCAAACCACCTCCAGGCATCCGTCGGCACGCCAGCGTTGGCCGTGAAACCCTGGGTGGTCCATATGCGCGACAAACAGACGCACGGGCTCGGTACTGCGCGCCGCGATCAGTGCCCGGTATGCGCGTGGGGATGCCGCGCCCACTACCAAGTTGCCGGCGGGATCGGTGAAATGGGCGATCCCGGCCCGCTCCAGCCAACGCTGCGCCACCACTACGACCTGATCCTCGCGGAACGGCGCGGTGGGGGTGGACAGCAAATCCAGAAGCAACCCCTCGTTGGAAACCGACATGGCGTGCGCGCGACTCAGTGGATACGCATGGCGTCGTGCTGGAGGCGAATCATGTCCTGGCGCACTGCGTCGGAATCCGGGGCGTCGGGGACCAGCTCAAGATAGCGATGGTAATCCTCCAGGGCCGGGCGCAGACACTCCAGGCGCTCCAGCACCTTGCCGCGGTCCCGCAACTCCGACGCCAAGTCCGGCGCCACCGCAAGCACGCAGTTCATCACCGCCAGCCCCTTCTCCAACTGGTTGCGTTGCAGGTAGAGCCCCTTGAGGTTACGCAGGATGCGTACCAGGATTTCCCTCGGCCCCGCGGCGTCCAGCAGGTGGGTCACGGGCGGCGCGGGCTCTTCGCCGTACACCTGATCCAATTGCTCCTCCAGATCATCCTCGTCCAGGGATCGCCCGGAATCGAAGGGATCCAGTACCAGGGCGCCGCCTTGGACCGGGATCTTGACCAAAAAATGGCCCGGGAACGATACGCCATGCACCGGCAGCGCCAAACGCTGGCCAACCTCGAGATAGACGATGGACAGCGTGATGGGCAACCCCAGCTTGCGATCCATCACCTCGTTGAGGAAGCTGTTGCGCGGGTCGTAGTACTCCTGCAGATTACCGGCGTAGCCTTCTTCCTGGAACAGTACCCGGTTCAGTATCAGCACCCGGTCCGTCAGGGTCGCGTTCTCGCCGGCGGCGATGCGAGCCCGCTGCGCGTATTCGTCCAGGCGACGCAGGTAACCGTCGAGTTCCAGGTCCGGGTACTCGAGACGCGCGATCTCCAGCGCGCCCCGGGCCAACATGGACCCCTGGTCGGGATTGGCCATGAGCCTGCGCAATTTCGCCGCCACACCGGTATCCATATCGTCCCTCCGCAACCACCGTGGTCGATAAGAGTTGCGGGCACGGTCTCCTCAGGGGTCGCCCGGGACCCCCAGCCAGGCGCGCCACTCGCGCAGTAAGCACGCGTCCCGCGCCGCCACCACCGAGCGCGCCCCCAACTCCGGGCGGAATACCGTCGCGCCATCCAGGGTACAGGAGCCACCGCCCGCTTCTGCAAGGATCAGGCTCCCGGCCGCAAAATCCCACAATTGCTGGCCGCCATGCAGGTACACCCCATAGCGCCCCATCGCCACCCAGCACCAGTCCAGCGCCGCCGCTCCGAAGTTGCGCTGGGACCGGAAGGGCGGATCCGCGGCAAGTCGCGACGCCAGGGGCGACGCCAGCCGCTTGAAATCCACGCCTGCAATGCACTCGGCGAGTTCCGGCGCGGCGCTTCCGGGGGCGAGGTCGGCACCGTTGCACCAAGCCCCGTGCCCGGCCGCGGCGGCGAAGCACTCATCCCTTACTGGATCATACACCACGGCCCGGGTCACCCGGTTGCCTTCGATCAAGGCCAGGGAAACGCAGAAGAAGGGGGTCCCAGCAGCAAAGTTGCTGGTACCGTCGAGGGGATCCATACACCAGAGGGCGGCGTGGCCGCCGGCCAGCACGGCGCGTTGCCGAGCCGGGCCCATTTCTTCCGCCAACACCGGAATCGCCGGCCAACGCCGTACCAGCTCGCCCTCGATCCAGGACTGGATCGCCCGGTCCGCCTCGGTCACTACGCTGCCGTCCGCCTTACGCACGCTCGCAATGGAGCCGAAGCGCGGTAACAGTTCCCGGCGCGCGCCTTCCCGCACCAGGGCGACGATCCGCGTCAATTCCGGCGTAACGCCATCGGGAACATGTGCATCCAAGCTACGCATCGAATTGCGGGAGGCCCCTGCTGGGATATCGTGGGTGTAAAGAGCCAGATCCCGGCGGACCACCGGGCGCCATCGCCATCCCGTCGGACCGTGGCGGCAATCCGGCGCGCCGAACTCTAGCCTTACAGAACAGCGCGGCCAACGCAAGTCGCGGGGCCGCACGCGATCCAGGGCCGTCGATATGAAGGTTGTCCATCCGACGCCGGGAGACGCGGCGCGCGCCCTGGGTTGGCGATGCCATGTTGAAATCACGGCTACCGAAACCAACGGCCTGCAGCCCCTGAAGACCGTCGCCTCGCCCGCATGTGCGTGCCGGGTCGCGGAGGATGGTGAGGTTCGCGGCCAGGATCGCGCCGCCGTGGAGCGCACCCCATAGCGGTGGTTGTGGTTGGAGCGCAGGGCAAACGCGAACCCACCAGCACTGCGACCGGCCGCGCTACGCGCCACTGGCGTGAGGTGCCCACAGTGGTCTGGACGGATTCCACCGCGTGATCCTCAGTCCACCGCCGGAACGGCCCGTTATCAGCGGGGGAAATGCGGGCCAGCACATAGGCCCGCTGCGACGCCCGCATGGCCGCCAGCGACTCCGTCGACCTGTTGCAGTCCCGCGCCTAAGTCAGGCCTCCGGCATGCGCAGCCGGCGCATCCCGTTTGCGAGCCACCGCGCCGCCCGGTCTCGACACACGCGGGCGGATCAATCCGCCACCCGCGCGGCCGGTCCGCTCATTACCGATTCGCCGCCGGCTGACGCCCGGTCCGTATCGGCGGCGGCCCCCCGGCCGAGCGGCGCGAATCTCTGCGCGAATGGACGTAGCTTGCCGAGGATGTCCCAGGCCATCAGCAGGGCACCGGCGGCGAACACCACGTCGCCGGGGAAGCGCAGCCATTGCCACAACAGCGTGGTGTCGTAGAACTTCACGCTGCGCGCATACGCGAGCCCGTGCTCATAAACCGCGGCGAGCTGCGCCCAGCCGATCGGGAAGAAGTTCAGGACTATCCACAGCAAGAGGCCAAGATTGTAGAGCCAGAACGCCCACAGGCCCATCCGATCGCTCCACTCCGCCCGATCCCCAGACGCATAGCGCAGGCAGAAATACACCAGCCCGATTCCAAGAAGTCCGAACGCACCGAACAGCGCGGTGTGCGCATGATTCAGTGTAAGGAAGGTTGCATGTTCATAATAGTTGACCAGCGGCGCGTTGAGCGTGCCGCCCCCGAACACGCCGGCGCCGACGAAATTCCAGAATGCCGCCCCGATGATGTAGGTGTAGGCCAATGAATAGGGGAATCGGCCATGCTGGAGGCGGATGACGCGCCGTTGTTCGACGGCCTCGATCACCATCAGCAACAGCGGTAAAACCTCGATAAACGAAAACATGCTGCCGAGCGGGACCCACATCTTCGGCGCACCGGCCCAGTACCAGTGATGCCCGGTACCAAGGACGCCGCCCAGAAACACCAGGACCAGTTCGAATAGCACGGTGCGCTCGGCGACGATGCGCGAGACCAAGCCAGTCGCCATCAGCAGGTAGGCGCTCACGCACGCGGCAAAGAATTCGAAGGACTGTTCCACCCACAAGTGAACCACCCACCAGCGCCAGAAATCCGTGATCGTGAATGACTTGTCGATCCCGGTCAGCGGGATCATGCCGAAGGCGTAGAGCAGCGCGACGTTCGCGGTGCTTACCCAGAACAGGTGCTCGATACGGATACGACCCGTGCGGAAGTCATGCAAGGCCTTTCCACGCTGCTCTTTCCCGGGCCACATCGCGCGGAATACAAGCACACTCCAGATCACGAGCCCGGCAAAAAAGCCGATCTGCCACAAGCGGCCGAGCTGCAGGTAGGACAGGCCCTGGTTGCCGATCCAGAACCAGCTGCGTCCAACCCAGCCCATGATGCCGGCGTAGTCGCCGATCAGCCCCCCTCCGACCACCACTAAAGTGGCCCAGAACAGCAGGTCGACCAAACGGCCCTGTCCGGCCGGCTCGCGGCCGCTGATCAACGGGGCCAGGAACAGCGCCGCGCCGATCCATGACACCCCGATCCACACGAGCGGGGTCTGGATGTGGACGTCTCGCAGGAAGGCAAACGGCAGCAGGTAATTTATATTGATGCCGTAGAAACTCGTCCGATCCGCATAGTCGTGCGCCATCAGGGTGCCGGCGGCGATCTGCGCCAGAAACACGAGTGCGACAATCAGGAAGAATTTTCCCGTCTTGCGCTGACTCTCCGTCAGGGCATGGAATCCGCGGAATAACGCCGCCTCCGGTTCTGCATGCACTCCACTGCCACCACTGAGATACCGGTTGTAAATGAAGATCACGGCCCCGAACCCTAAGAAGACGAACATGAACGAGGCCCAGGTCCAGATGAATGTGCTGGTCGTGGGCGTGTTGCCGACAAGCGGCTCATAGGGCCAGTTGTTCGTGTAGGAAGAATCCCCGTCCGGGCGGCGTGCGACGGTGGTAAGCGACGAATAAATCAGAAAATCCGCAGTCTGCGCGGCACTCTTCGGGTTGAGGCTATAGGCCTCCGTCCAGCCCTTGGCGAAGTTGTTCGCAAGCAGGTTTTGCGCGATCTCGCGGCGCAGATCGCGGATGGCTCCAGCGACTGGGTTGGGCAACTCCGCGACCCTGGTATCCAGGCGGATATGCTGCAGCTGCGCCTGCATCTCCTTGCGGGCCTGGTATTCCTGTCCCGGCGTCAGGGCGCTTAGCGACTTGCCGAACCGCGCCTCGGCGATCGCCGCCTCGGTGCGCTTTCCCAGTTGCACCAGGTACTCCGCGGTGTAATCTTCCCCGTAGTACGAGCCCATCCCGTAGAGGCTCCCGTAATCCATGAGGTCCGCGCGCTGGAAACCACCCTTGCCGGCAACGATATCCGCGGCGGTCATTACCACCGTGCCGTCGTGTGTGACAAATTGTTCCGGAATCGGCGGAGCCCCCTGGTAGGTGCGATAGGTCCCCCACGCCAGCGCCGTGAACGTCCCCACAGCCACGATGAAAAGCAGCCATTTGAGCGCCCCGGAAACCGGGTCTGCCGTCCCCATCGAGCCGGCGTCGGCATTGATCACGGACATATTCACCTCCCCAGTGCCACTGGATGACACACCACAGCCCGCAGGGTCGTTCGCCGGCCAAGCGGCGGCGAGTGCGCAGACCCATGACCAGCGACCTTAGGTTACCGGCCAGCCACGGTCCTTGATGATGATCAAGCAGTCGAAGCGTACAAGAGCCGTCTGCCGACCCCTGGCACCGGCGTTTCTATCGCGTGGCAAGAGGCGTGCCCTGCGGACCAAAAAAAAAGGCGGGTGCCGTTGGCGCCCGCCTCTACACCACTACCGCAGACCACGCATCCCCCTTGTTCGTGCGCGGACGCCGACGGACCTGAAGACCGGCAGCGGGGACTATGTTGCACCCCCGGCGTGTAACACCGCGACCATCGCGACGCACCGCCTCCGTGCTTCAAGGCCTGGCCCGCTTCCTCGGCGGCGACGAGGGGGTACGCCTGCGTGCCGCCCCCATCCTGCCTCCAGTAGCTGCAATACGCGGACTGCTTATTCCACCTCGATCACGGCGGAAGTTTTGACCATTGTTCCGCCAACCGTTTTTCAGAAACCGGTTGCGCGGTGCCGAGCTCCTGCGCGAACAACGACACCCGGTACTCCTCCAAGAGCCAGCGTAACGCGCTGAGTTGCGGATCGTCCCGGCCGGCACCACCTTGGCGCTCGACCCGCTCCCGATAACGTCCCCAGTGAGGCGCGAGTTGCGCGGCGCGCTGCCGATCGCGTTGCGGGGCTTGGTGCAGCTTCTCCAACCGAAGCTCCGCCGCCCGCAGATAGCGCGGCAGTTCGGACAGGCGGTCGGCGGGCGTGCGGGACACGAACCCCGGATATACCAAGGCGTCGATCTGTTCGCGCACGTCCCGGTATACCCCCAGGTGCGCGGGAGGTACCGCGGAGGAGAGCCGCGCCAGGACGGCGGCGTGGGCCTCGAACACCGGCTTGAGCATCGCGCATAGCTCCAGTGCGGCCGGGTACAGGCCGGCGCGGGCCGCATCCCGGCGTTGTCCGTACACCGCGGCTTGGCGCATCGGATCGCCGTCCGCGAACAACAGGCGATCCAGCAACGCGGTCACCAGTTCCTCGGCGAGATCCCCTAACGCCGTGTAGCGCAGGCGTAGGGGTTCGAAGCCGGGGAGCTGGCGAGTCAATGTCCGCAGCTCGCGGTGCAGTTCGTTGCGCAGCAGCCGACGCACACCCCCACGGTGGGCCGGCGCGGCGCGCTCCGCGCTGTCCAACACCCGCAACGCCACCTGCCCACCTTCATCCACCAGCGCCGGGTACCCGTGGAACGCAACACCCCCGTGGCACACCTCGACCTGCTCGGGCAGGTCGCCGACGTCCCAGGTGGTGAGCGCGTCGCGTTCGAGGCCGGTGGTGGGCAGGCGCGCGAAGCGCCGTGCCGCCTCGCCCCCCAGGCGGCCCTGCAATTCGGCCACGTCGCGGTCGTCCGCAAGAGGTGTGCCATGCTCGTCCACGACCACCACGCGCATACGCAGGTGCGCGGGCAACGCATCGGGACGCCACGCATTCGGCGCCACCGCTACCCCGGTCATCCGGTGTAGGTGGGCCGTCAGGGCATCGATCAGTCCACCCGATCCGAAGGCCATGGCTTGCGCGCACGCGCGGGCGAAATCCGGCGCCGGGACGAAGTGGCGGCGCAAGGACTTGGGCAGGGTCTTGATCAACTGCACCAATTTCTCGTGCAGCAGCCCGGGCACCAGCCATTCCAAGCGCGCCGGGTCCAACTGATTGAGGGCCGCGGCCGGAACGCGCGCGGTAATCCCATCGTCTTCGGCACCAGGCTCGAACCGGTAACGTAAGGGGATGCGCAGCGCCCCTACCTCCAGCAGGTCCGGAAAACGTTCCCCGGTCGCCGGTTCCGCGCCGGACTGCGTAAGCACCGCGCGGGTCAGAAACAGGCCCCGCGGGTCGTCCCGCTCCACATCACGGCGCCAACGCTCGAAGGCCACGGCGGCGTTGACGGTGTCCGGGATACGCGCCGCGTAGAATTCAAATACCGTGTCTTCCTCCGCCAGCACGTCCCGACGCCGCACCTTGGCCTCCAGGGCCTCCAGTTCCGCCACCAGGCCGCGGTTGTGTTCCAGGAACGGGGCGCCGCCCCGGTAGTCCCCCCGCACCAGCGCCTCGCGGATGAACACGGCGCGGGCCTCTGCAGGATCCACCGTTCCATAATCCACCTTGCGCCGTGCCACGATGGGTAATCCGTACAGCGTCACCCGTTCGTAGGCGATGACGCGGCCGGCGCGCGCCTCCCAGTGGGGATCGGCGTAGTGACGCTTTACCAGGTGCGCGGCCAGGGGTTCGGCCCACGCCGGGTCGATAACGGCCACGGTGCGGGCATACAGCCGGCGGGTCTCCACCCGCTCCGCAGCCATCACCCACTTGGGCGGCTTGCGGAACAGCGCGGAACCGGGAAACAGCGTAAAGCGCGTATTGCGGGCCCCTGCATAGGTGGGTGGGTCGTCCTGAAAACCGATGTGACTCAGGAGCCCCGCCAACAGGGCGCGATGGATCGCCTCGTAGTCCGCCGGCGTGACGTTGGGAGTAAACCGCATGTCCTTGACCAGCACCGCGAGTTGCCGATGAATATCGTGCCACTCGCGCATCCGCAGATAGGAGACGTAGCGTGCGACGCACCAACGGCGCAGCCGGTTCTGCGACAGGAGCCGGGCCTGCTGGTGATAGGCGCGCCACAGATTCAGAAACGCCAGGAAATCGGAGCGCGGATCCTGGAAGACGCGATGCGCCTCGTCGGCGGCCTGCTGGCGGTCCAGGGGGCGCTCGCGGGGGTCCTGGACCGCCAGGGCACTGGCGATGATCAGCACCTCCTCCACACACTGCCGCTCGTGTGCCGCCAGGACCATGCGCCCGATGCGTGGGTCCACTGGCAGGCGTGCCAGGGCCCGCCCGATCTCGGTAAGACGGTCGCGTTCGTCCAGGGCACCGAGCTCGCGCAACTGGCCCACCCCGTCGCGGATGCGCCGCGGCTCCGGGGGATCCAGAAACGGGAAGCGCTGCGGATCCCCAAGGCCCAGGGCCTTCATGCGCAACACCACCGCCGCCAGATTGGTGCGTCGGATCTCCGGATCGGTGAATTCAGGGCGCGCGCAATAGTCCGCCTCATCGTAGAGCCGCACGCACACGCCGGGCCCGGTACGTCCGCAGCGTCCGGCGCGCTGGTCCGCAGAGGCCCGGGAGACCTTCTCCACCGGCAGACGCTGGATGCGGGCGTGGTGGCTGTAACGGCTGATCCGGACCAGGCCCGGGTCCACCACGAAACCAATTCCGGGTACCGTGAGCGAGGTCTCCGCCACGTTGGTGGCCAGTACGATGCGCCGCCGCGGGTGGGTTTCGAACACCCGGTTCTGATCGGCAACGGAGAGCCGCGCATAGAGGGGCAGGATCTCGGTTTGCGGCGGATGATGTTTGCGCAGCGCCTCGGCGGCCGCTCGGATCTCGCGCTCCCCGGGCAGGAATACCAGCACGTCCCCGGGTCCGACGCGGCATAGCTCATCGACCGCCTCCAGGATCCCCTGCGTCAGATCCCGGTCCTCGGTGTCCGGGTCTTCAGTGGCCAGGGGCCGGTAGCGGATCTCGACCGGATGGTTGCGCCCGGAAACCTCTACCACCGGTGCGCCGCCGAAGTGCCGCGCGAAACGCTCAGTATCGATGGTGGCCGAGGTGATGATCACCTTCAGGTCGTTGCGGCGTTGCAACAAGCGCTGAACATATCCCAGCAGAAAGTCCACATTCAGGCTGCGCTCGTGGGCCTCGTCGATGATCAAGGTGTCGTAGCGGGCCAGCAACGGATCCTGTTGGGTCTCCGCCAGCAGGATGCCGTCGGTCATCAGCTTGATATAGGTATCGGGGCCGAGCCGATCTGAAAAACGCACCTGGAACCCAACCGCGTGGCCGACTTCGCCGTGGAGTTCCGCAGCGATGCGCGCCGCCACACTACGCGCCGCGATGCGGCGCGGCTGGGTATGGCCGATCATGCCCGCCACCCCGCGGCCCAGCTCCAGACAGAGCTTGGGAAGCTGCGTGGTCTTGCCGGAGCCGGTTGCCCCGGCCACGACCACCACCGGGTGGGCGTCGATCACGCGGAGCAGTTCGTCCCGATGCCGGGTCACCGGCAGGGCGTCCGGATAGCTGGGAACCGGAAGTTGACGCCGTCGTTGCTCGCGGCGCGCGCACGAGGTATCCAGCGCGGAGCACAGGGCCTCCAGCTCTCCCGGACGCAGCGGCGCCACCGCGCTGCGCAGCCGCGCGATCCGGCCCGCCAGGGCGGCGCGCTCGGCGCTCATGCAGCCGGGGAGCTGCGCCTCAAGGCTGCGGAGCACGTCGTTCAAGGGAGATCAGAGACCGGGTTCAGGGCGACGGGGAGCAGGGCCCGGGGGACGTGCCGGGACCAGAGTCATGATACCCCACCCAATGGGCGCCAAGCGAGGCCGGAGGGCAACGAACGCTCCCAGCACGAAGCGCCGCTCAGGTGTGCTGGCTGATCTCCCCGTGGCGCTCGGTTCCGAGCAATTCAAAGAACCGCTCGGTCGGCACGTGTACCAGCTCCTCGTGGTCGCCGGCCTCGAAATACAACTCCGGCTGCTGCGCGAGGATGTCGTCGATCACCGTCTCCATGCCATAGGCGGGACCCAAGGCCGGAACCGCTCCGGGCGCGCAGTCCCGAAACAGGGCGGCGATCTCCGGCTCCTCCGCCAGGATTACATTGCGGCGCAGCAAAGTACGCAGTGCACCGATCCGCACATGGCGCGTCGCCGGCAACACCACCATCAGATAACCACCGTCGTCCTCCAGAATGACGCCCTTGGCGATACGGTCGCCCGGAATGTGGGCGGCCGCTGCGGTCTCCATGCTGGATCCGGTATGGGAATGTGCCACCAAATCGTAATCGACGCCGTGCCGGATCAAATACTGCTCCACTGTCGATGAGATACTCATGGCGCGCCTCCCGCGTGAATCAGGCCAGGACTCCACTCCAACACCTGCCAGGCGACCGGCGGCGGCTATATCGGCAGCCAGCCACGCCCCAGCCTCGATGAACTGGAGACCCGCCGGGCCGGTGACGTCCCGCGCACGGAGCGGGCTGCTGGGTGTCCGCGGCCCGCTCCGTGCGCGCCGGACTCGGATAGGACTTCAGTATAGCGTCCCCACCCGCACGGTGCCGGTACCACGGGCGGCCCCGTCTGGACGGGTCCCGCCAGGGTTCCAGATGCACTACAATAATTCAGTTCGGTGAAAAATGCCGGTGGCCCCAGGGACCACGCGCGGGATCCATATGATGCACTGCTTGGTGGAAACCGATCTGGGACGGATCGCGGATCCCGATGCCGCGGTCACCCGCTTGGCTCAGGCCCTGCTGCAGCTGTTGGACCGACAACCGGATCGGGCGCTCTACAGCGCCGCGTGTCACACGGGGGCGGGGCGGCTTACCTTGTCCCTGGACTTGGCCGCCGCGCGGCTGGAGCTGGCCTCCCAGGACCACGCCGTTGCCCCCGACGTGTGGTGGGATGCACCCCTGGACCGGTTGGCGCGGGCCGCCCGGGGCACGGGGCTAGCGCTATGATTCGGCTCAAGCGGGTGTACGAAAAACCGGCCCCAGGCGACGGGATGCGGATCCTGGTGGAGCGACTCTGGCCGCGCGGTCTGAAGAAAGAAGATGCGCGTGTGGATCGTTGGATGAAAGAGATCGCGCCGCGCACCGAATTACGCCAATGGTTCGGCCACGACCCGGAGCGGTGGCCGGAATTTCAGCGCCGCTACCGGGCTGAACTCAAGGCCCATCAGGAGCAACTCCAGGAGCTGCGCGCACTGGCGCGCCGCGCCACGGTCACCCTGGTCTACGCGGCACGTGACGAAGAACACAACAGCGCGGTGGTACTAAAACGCGTGCTGGCAGCAAATACCCGCCGAATGTCATGACCTAGCGGGGTGGTGGTTGAAGTACTCCCGGGTACCGCGCGCACTGATGGCGCCGGAAATACGTTCGATGGCACGCACGTAGGCAGCGGTGCGCAAAGTGACGGCCTTTGCCTCGGCAAGATCGAAACACGCAGCCGCCTCCCGGTCGATCAGCACCTTGAGGCGCTGATTCACCTCATCCTCGTCCCAATAATAGCCGCCGCGGTTCTGGACCCATTCGAAGTAGCTGACCGACACGCCACCGGCGTTGCACAACACATCCGGAAGGACCGCGATACCGCGCTCGGCCAGGATGCGATCGGCTCGGGAAGTCACCGGGCCGTTGGCCACCTCCAAGATGTGCCGAGCACGGATGCGCCCCGCGTTATGCTCGTCGATCTGGTTCTCCAGGGCCGCCGGGGCCAGGACGGCCACGTCCAATTCCAACAATTCCTGATTGCTGATCCGCTCGTAGGGCACCTCTTCGCAGACCGACGCATTGCAATAGAATGCACGCAGCTCGCTGCGCCGCCGTTTGTGATCCATGACGGTATCAGGATTCAAGCCCTGGGCCGCGTGTATCGCGCCCTGGGAGTCGGACACCGCCACCACCCGGAAGCCCGCCTGGTCTGCAAGCCGCGCGAAGTGATAGCCGGCGTTACCGAAGCCTTGCACGGCGATGGTGGTCTCGGCGGGAATCATCCCGCACCGGCGTGCCCATTGTTCGAGCACGTACACGGCACCGCGGCCAGTGGCCGCCTCCCGCCCCAACGCCCCGCACAAGTGCACCGGCTTGCCGGTGATGACCGCGGGTTCCTGGCGGCGCACGATGTGGGCGTATTCGTCACACATCCAGCCCATGACTGTGGCGTTGGTGTACATGTCGGGTGCCGGGATGTCGCGGTCCGGGCCGATGATGTCCGCAATGGCGCGCACGTAGCCCCGAGAGAGGCGCTCCAGCTCCATCGGCGAGAGTTCCTTGGGATTGACCCGCACACCACCCTTGGCGCCGCCGAAGGGCAGCCCCACCACAGCGCATTTAATAGTCATCCAGAAGCTGAGGGAAGTGACTTCGTCGAGATTGACGTCGGGGTGGTAACGGATACCACCCTTGGTGGGGCCACGGGTATCGTCGTATTGCACGCGGAAACCGGTAAACACCCGCAACGAGCCGTCATCCATCCGCACCGGGATGCTCACCATCAGGGACAGCTTGGGGTGCGATAGGCGCTCGCGGACATCGTCCACCAGTGGGGTATGGCGGAACACCTCTTCGAGGCGGACCAGGGCATCGTCGAAGGTCTTGGACATGGCGCGGCTCCGGCAGCTGGCAGATCGGGCCCGCCCAGGTTTGCGGCGGGCGCGCGACCAACTTGACGGACACCGGATCGAACTACTCGACTGCACTCCCATGGCGGGTACGCCGGCGGCGCACCCAGCCCAGACGGGCGACCTCCAGGGCCAGCACCATCGGCACTACCCAGACGAAGTCCGCGAACACCACGTGGCCCAGCAGTAGCGAGCGGACCGGGAACAACAACATGGCCAGGCTCAACAGCAGGATTGCCGCCAGGGTCCCCAACGCCGCGGTGAATTGATACCAAGCCCAGGCACGGGTGGCGGTGGACCGGTGCTCGGGCACCGCCTGCGGTGCAGGGGCCTGGGAGACGGGCGTCGGCAACGGGGACATGCCGGGAATCGGAAGGGCGTGCGGGGACGCGCGCCTTTCGAGGCGGTCCACTGCTTGGTTTGAAATCTGGGCGCACAGGGTCGCCCAATCCTCAGCGGAACCCTCCAGCCGGTAGCGGGTCCCATCGGCGGCCCCGAGTATGCAACCGCCGGCACGCCGCAGCCCCGCGAAACCGACGGAGCCCAACTCCAAATGCAGGGAAACCACCGCATCCCAAGGCATGAAGCGATCGTGAACCACCAAGCCGGCGCGCGCCGCGCGCCACGCGACCGTGGGCACCGGTTGGGGCGTATCCATAGGCACCAGCCGACGTGCGGTGACGTCCGCCGTTCCCGAAGCCGCCAGCCACATGAGTGGGCGTGGCCGGAACCGATCCATTGGCAGCGTCATCGCATCGACCCTCGGCTCCTGAACGTATGCGGGAAGCGCGCCCACCGCGGGGTACAGCCGCCCTGGCCCGGGTGCCGGATCCGCTCAACCGCCAGCGGTCCTTCGCCCTCTGGGTTAGAGCACATCAACGCACCAAAGTGCCGGACGGCGTCCTTCCGTTAGTAACATGTAGTAGCATGCGCCGTGCCAAGTCTCGAAAAATATTTAAAATCAATTATATAAATAATTCGCGTGGCTGATAGCCGCAATACATCCAACAATTGCGTCGCACGCCCGCGACACAATAAAAAAAACGCGGCGGGAGGGCCGCCGCGCCAAATCCGTCAGAAGGGCTGACGGAGTGAGGAGGAAGCGGCCTGCCACGACGACCGGCCCGGCCGGCCACTTCGGTGGATCGTTACGGGTGCCCGCCACCCGCTTCCATGAGACGTCCCGCGTCGGAACCCGAGGCCGCCTACGCCGACCGCCGCGACCGCTACTAGGTCCGCTATGGATGCCGGTCGGGTTGGGCCACGACTCCGGTTCACTGGATTCTCCCCGTGCCGTGCCCGTCAGGCGCCCCTTCAGCCAACCTAGGGGTCCGGAGGAGCACTTGGGTTTAAGCTTTAGCAACCCTTAGCAAGCCTCGTGCCGACTCATTAAAATCATTTTAAATCAATATTTTACTTGAATAGTGCGGCGGGTCGCGGGGCTAATCTGTCGCCGGAGGCGGACAGTGGATGCGGGGGATTTCGGTAATTCTCTGAAAATCCAGTTGTTCCTCGTGTCCCGGTTTGGCGACGGCTGCTCAGTCGGGGGGCGTGGCACCCCCCGGCCGAAGCGACGCAGCGGATACCGGTGCGTGACGCCGGAGCTTGTGGCACAATCGGGCCCGTTTCTCCGGCCCCAGCCGCGGCACCCGGCCCCGTCCCCGATCATCGGTGGCCGGTCCGATCCCCGGGCGGCCTTTTAAGAATTCGAGCCATGGGCACCCGAACCCCACCTATTGCAGCGGAATCTTCATCGGCGTTCGACGCCGTGACAGCCCGATGCCTCTCGGTCTGTGGTCACTGCTGAAATCCATGCCGGACCTCAACCCGGATCTCCCCGTAGCAGCCCCAGTGCAGTCCCCGAGCGTGGGCGCGTGGGACCGCATACGTCGGCGCGTCTTCGGTCCCCCGCGGGATCCCACCTCCCCGGATACCCGGCGCCACATTACCCTGATCGCATTCCTTGCCTGGGTGGGCCTGGGCGCGGACGGCTTGTCCTCGGCCTGTTACGGCCCGGAGGAAGCCTTCAAGGCGCTCGGGAACAACACCGCCCTGGGGATCTATCTTGCCCTGGCCACCGCAGTCACGGTGTTCGTGATCGCGGTGGGCTACAATCAGGTCATCGAGTTGTTTCCTAGCGGTGGTGGCGGCTATAAGGTCGCCTCCAGGCTGTTAGGCCGCTACGCGGGCCTGGTCTCCGGAGCGGCGCTGGTCGTCGACTATGTGCTGACCATCGCGATCTCCATTTCCGCGGCGGTGGACGCACTGTTCAGCTTCCTGCCCACCGCCTCCCGTGAGCTGCGGGTTGCCTCCATCCTCGCCCTGCTGTTGATCCTGACGCTGCTCAACCTGCGCGGCATGAAGGAATCCATCAAGATCCTCATGCCAGTCTTCCTGGGCTTTGTGGTCACCCACGCATTCCTGATTTTCTACGGCATCGGCCTGCACTGGCACCACCTGGGCACCCTCTACCCCTCCAGCACCGCCGATGTGGTCAAGTTGTCCCATTCCATCGGGCTCTACGGCGTGATCGCGCTGTTTCTACGTGCCTACGCCATGGGCGGTGGCACCTATACCGGGATCGAGGCGGTATCCAACAGCGTGCACCTGCTCAAGGAACCGCGCGTCACCACCGGCAAGTGGACGATGTTCTACATGGCGCTGTCGCTGTCCTTCATCGCCGGCGGGGTCATCCTCCTGTACCTGCTGTGGAACGCGGAACCGGTGGCTGGCAAAACCTTGAATGCGGTGGTATTCAGCACCATCACCTCGCATTGGGAGTGGAACGGCTGGGACTTCGGTACGAGCTTCGTCACGCTGGTGATGATGCTGGAAGCCGGCCTGCTACTGGTGGCCGCCAACACAGGATTCCTGGCCGGGCCCATGGTGCTCGCCAACATGGCGGTGGATAGCTGGCTACCACGGCGCTTCTCCTACCTGTCCGAGCGGCTGGTCACCAAGAACGGTATTCTACTCATGGCGGTGGCGGCGTTCGTCATCCTGTTGTGGACCGACGGCGCGGTGGACACGCTGGTGGTCCTCTACAGCATGAACGTGTTCCTGACTTTCTCGTTGTCGTTGCTCGGGATGTGCGTGTACTGGTGGCGCAACCGCGGCGTGGAACCCGGCTGGCTGTTTCGCCTGCTGCTCTCGGCGGTCGGTCTGTTTACCGCAGCCGGGATCCTGATTGCCGTGGTGCTGGAGAAGTTCGACGAGGGCGGCTGGGTGACCGCGGTGGTAACCGGTTCATTGGTCGCGCTATGCCTGCTGATCTATCGCCACTATCAGCGGGTCGGACAACAGCTGAACACCTTGGACGAAATCCTGACCCAACTGCCAACTCCAGCGATCTCCGAGATCCCTTCCACACGAGAAGGCGAGCCCGCAGCGGTGTTTTTCGTATCGCGCTACCGGGGTGTCGGTATGCACACCCTGCTCAATGTGCAGCGGCTGTTCCCGGGACATTTCCACAACTTCCTCTTCGTGAGCGTCGGTGAAGTGGACAGCAGTGCCATGCGCGGGGGTGAAGGCGTCACCAACCTGCAGGACCGGGTCCAGGAGAATCTGCGGAAATATGTGGATTTCTGCCACGCACACGGCCTTGCTGCGGCCAGCTACGCCAGCGTCGCCACCGAGGCGGTGGAGGGCGCCGTGGAGCTGGCGCGGGAGATCCTGGAGAAATTCCCGGGCAGCGTATTCTTCGCCGGAACCCTGGTATTCAAGAACGAGAATTGGTTGACACGGCTGCTGCACAACTACACCGCCCAAACGCTGCAGCGGCGTCTGCACCTGATGGGTGCGAACCTGATGATATTCCCGATGCTGGTGGACGCGCGGCGCGGCGGCTGATGCCGCGGGCCCGGGATTTCGCACCGGAGTTTATCGTGCGGACTCCACAGCGGGAGCAGAAGAAGACCCGTGGGAAATGCGGACCAGCGGTTAAGACCCGGGCTCCACACGGCTGATAAGCCCGTCGGTAACCCACCCCTTCAGCAGGCCCGCGGCCTGCAGCGGCGCATCCGCCTCTGCCACCCATTCGCATACGCCTTGGCATAGATCGGAAAAGGTCGCGCCGTCGCGCACCGCGTCCAGCGCCCACGCGGCATCCTCGGGAAGGGAACGGAAATAGTTGGTCAGGTCGCGGCGCCAAAGTACCCAGGCCACCGGCTTGGTGGTGCGCACGGGCACCGGCGGCGGCTCATCGGCCTTCACCGCCTTCCAAACCCGCGTCACATCCCAACGCAGATCCAGCCGTCGTAGCGAGGGATGCACTATCAGCCGCATCCCGGGCCACTGCTCCGGTGGCACTGCCGCCATTTCTTCGACCACCAGTGTTGGTGCATCAGCGGCGTCAAACACCTCGGTCATGGCCCATTCGAAGGCCGCGAGTTCCGCAAGCCAGGGGCGCTCTCCAAGACCGGCATCACGCAGCAGCCGGGCCAGATCCCCGCCGAACCAGCGGATGGAAAAATGGTGGGACGGATGGCCCACGATGTAACGGCGGCCTAGTGCCTCGAAACCGCCCTCACCCACCACTGCCCGCAACACCGGATAGTCCGACTCCAGGGCTTCCAGCATGCGCAACGCATACGCCTCTCCATAGACACCAAGGCGGGTCAACGCAGTAGCGCGGCGGCTGCCGGTGACGCGCGCCTCGATGGCCGCGGCATCCCCGCTCAGGACATAGGCCTGAAAGACTTCCTGAAGATCCCGTAGGCCATTCATGGGACCGCCGCGTGGCTATCGGCCCGCGTCGCAGCGGCGATCCGGCGCGCGCGCTCCAGCTCCGCCACCAGCTCTTCCAGGGGCGGGATGTTGTCGTCACGCTCGATCATGGTGGATACCGGACCGAAACGGCGTACAGCGTGTTGATAGAGCTCCCAGACCGGATCGATCACGGGATGATCGTGGGTGTCCACGATGTAATCGCCATGATGGGTGTGGCCCGCGAGATGGAACTGCCAGACCCGCTCCTTGGGAACCGCGTCCAGGTAGGCGAGGGGATCGAAGTCGTGGTTGAAGGCGCTCACATAGATGTTGTTGATGTCCAGCAGGATCCGGCAATCGGCGCGCTGCGCCACCTCGCACAGGAACTCCCATTCGGTGAGTTCCGAATCCTGGTACGTCACGTAGCTGGAGACGTTCTCCAGCAGGATGCGGCGCCCCAGGAACTCCTGCACCTGAACAACCCGGTCCGCCACATGACGGGCCGCCTCTTCGGTATAGGGCAGCGGCATCAGGTCGTGCAGATTCGTGCCTTTTATGCCGGTCCAGCACAGATGGTCGGAGATCCACTCCGGCTCGATGCGCGCCGCAAGGGCCTTGAGTTGATGCAGGTACTCACGATCCAACGCATCCGTACTCCCAATGGACAGGGATACGCCGTGCATCACCACCGGATAGCGTGCGCGGATACGGTCCAGGTAATGCAGGGGTTTGCCGCCCGGGACGAGATAGTTCTCGCTCAGGATTTCGAACCAGTCGACCGGGGGCGACTCGGCGAGTACCGCCTCGTAGTGGTCGGGGCGCAAACCCAGCCCAAACCCCAGGTAGGGACAATCAGCAGCCATGGGGACAACAACCGAAGTGCAACTGTTGAGGGAGAAGGTGCCCCCGCACGGCGGGGGCACCTGTAACACTACCGAATACTACATCGCCTTACTTGCGGCGATTTTGCCACCGGCCTTCTTGCTTCAATGACCTTTTGCCGGCCATCCAGCGGCGCCCATCTTGCCATGATCCTTCTCGCAGGCCTTCTTGCTCATCATCAGGAAGCCCTGACCTTTGCAGCTGTTCAGGTGCTTGCAGGCATTGTGGGCCGTCTTGCAGGCGCCCTTGCCTTTGCACGAATTCACACCGAAGCACTGCACCTTGCCCGCGCTGGCGGCATAGGCACTGGAGATCGGCGCTGCGGCAAACAGGGCGGCAGCCGCGCCGGCGATGGCAATACCGGTCAGTTTCCTAGCAGTATTCATGGACACTACTCCTCTCTAGAGTTAACTGTACTTCGTTAGCAAACCCGGAGCCCACCTGGCTCCGGCCGGAATCAAACCAATTGGGTGCTCGTCCCGCCAGGCAAACGCCCGCGGCGCTTCTGTAGTCCCCGCTGGGTGCGCCCCCCGGGGGCGCGCACTCAGGCGGCATTATACCGTGGCGCCGTAGAGGGCACTACACCCACCCTCTACACCCTCAAGAAGCCAGTGGACATGCGTCAAACGGTCGCCGCGCAGAACCTACGCCCGTACTAAAGGTACGGCGACCACAGCCGCGCAATGCCGTCCCGCAGTCTTACCGCTAGGGGGCGGCGCATGAGTTCGTCCAAGCGCACCGGTCGCGCCCGCGCCATGCGTTCCCGCACCAAACCGGTCAGCGATTCGGTCAACGCGTCCCCATAACACTCCAGGTTGAACTCAAAATTCAGCCGCAGGCTGCGCGCATCCCAGTTGGCCGACCCCAGCATCGCCCAGTGGCCATCCACCAGCATCAGCTTGGAATGATCGAAGGGCGGCGGCGTCAGCCACGCACGGCATCCGTGCTCCAGCAGCAATGGCAACAGGGCCATGGACGCCCAGTTCACGAACGGCAGATTGCTGCGCTCCGGGAGCACGATGTCCACCTCCACGCCCCGAAGGGTGGCCACATTCAAGGCGGTGATGATCGGGAGGTCGGGCACGAAATAGGGTGTGAGGATCTGCACCGAATGGCGCGCCGTGGCCAACGCACCCAGGATGGTCCAGCGCAGCTTCTCGAAATCCTCGTCCGGCCCCTCGGCAATGCCGCGCACCAGTGTGTCACCCGCCGCCTCCAGGCGCGGGAACCATGCCTCGCCACGCAACTCCTCACCGGTGGTGAACATCCAATCGTCGGCAAACACCTCCTGAAGCTGGGCCACCACCGGCCCCTCGACGCCAAAGTGCAGGTCCCGGACCGGGTGACGCGGCATCCCCCCCAGTAGATGCCCGGCGCGCAGATTCATGCCGCCAGTGAACCCCACGCGGCCATCCGCCACCAGGATCTTGCGGTGATTGCGCAGGTTCATGGCCTTCAAACGCCACGGAACCAGACTGGGCAGAAACCGCGCCGCCGGAACCCCGGCACGCCGCAGCCGGTGATTGACGGTGGGCCAGGAATAACGTGCGCCGGCGTCGTCGATCAGGACCCGCACGGCGACGCCACGTGCCACCGCCCGGGCCAGGGCATCGGCGAACCAGATCCCGACGCGGTCGTTGTCAAAAATGTAGGTGGCCAGCGTGAGGGAACGCTGAGCGCCGTCGATGGCCTCCACCATGGCTGGATAAGCCTGGTCGCCATCCACGTAGGGCACGATACGGTTGCCGGACACGAGCGGGCGCGCCACCACCCGCTCCACGAAGCGCGCCAGGGTGGCAAGGTGCCGTGCCTCGGCGGGGAGGGTGTCGGCCACTTGTTCGGGCCCGCAGACTGCCGCCACGCCAGGCCCACGATACCGGGCGCGGGCACCGCGCAGCGACCGGGCGCGGCGCCGGATTCGGTTCACGCCAAAGATCAAATACGTGGCTGGCCCCAGCAGTGGGGTGAGCCAGATGAAACCCACCCAGAGCACCGCTGCGCGCGGATCGCGCTTGTGCAGGATCGCGTGGCCCGAGGCCAGCACCGCGGCCAAAACGGAAAATGCCGCGGCCAGATAGGGCCACATGCCTAACAGGAGATCGCTCGACACCTGCATCGAAACCGGGCCCCCTTTGCACCACCGCACCGGCCCCGGTGAACGCGGGGCGGACCGCGGACCAGCGGCACTCGGGAACCGGCACGATCGCGGACCGCACCCCACTCTAGCACAGGATGACATCCGTCAACCCGGAGCTCGCCCCGCGACAGATACCGCATTGACCGATATCATGGCTGGAGGATGGTGCGTCCCCCATGCTGGGGACGGACACCGATCGGTGAGCGGGGCATTGCGTGGTGGGTACCGTCGTCTTCGGCAACGTGTTCTACGAGATGGCGGCGCTGCTGCTGTTGGCGGCGGCGCTCGGCGCGATCGGCCTGCGCCTGCGTCAACCATTGGTGATCACGTTCATCGCGGTAGGGATACTCGTGGGCCCGGCCGCGCTGGGATGGGTCCAGCCCGCGGACCCGGTGGCCCTGCTCGGCAAACTCGGAGTCGCGTTATTGTTGTTCGTCGTGGGCCTGCGCCTGGACTTGGGCGTGGTGCGCAACATGGGCGCGGTGGCGCTGACCACCGGGCTGGGACAGGTGGCGCTTACCATGCTGGCGGGTTATTGGCTCGCGTCGGCCCTGGGGTTCGCACCGGTCACGGCCATGTACGCGGCCAGTGCGATGACCTTCTCCAGCACCATCATCGTGATCAAACTCCTGTCCGATACCCGCGAGATCGACGCACTCCACGGGCGCATCGCGGTCGGCGTGCTGATCGTACAGGACATCGTGGTAATCCTGATGATGATCCTGCTCTCATCCTACGCGGCCTCCTCCCGGCACGGGGGATTCGGGGCCGCCATGCTGGTGACAGCGGCCAAAGGCCTTTCGTTCCTGGGGCTGCTGGGCCTGCTGATGCGCTACGTGCTCCCGGCCTTGTTGCACCGGCTGGCGGGCTCACGGGAACTGCTGGTGCTGTTCGCCATTGCCTGGGCAGTGTCCCTCGCCTCCGTCGGCGATTACCTCGGGCTTACCCTGGAGGTGGGCGCGTTCCTGGCTGGCGTGTCCCTGGCATCCACCCACTACCGTGCCGCCATCGGCGCGCGGCTGGTCAGCCTGCGGGATTTCCTGTTGCTGTTCTTCTTCATCGAACTCGGTTCCGGGCTACATCTGCACCAGCTCGCAGACCAGATCGCGCCGGCGCTGGTGCTCGCGCTGTTCGTGCTGGTGGGCAAACCGGTAATCGTCATGGCGATCATGGGCGCGTCGGGCTACCGCAAACGCACCTTCTTCCTCACCGGCCTATCCCTGGCACAGGTCAGCGAGTTCTCGCTGATCCTGGCGGCCATGGGCGTGGGACTCGGGCAGATCGACACGGCGAGCCGTGCACTGATCACCCTGGTGGGCCTCATCACCATCGGCCTTTCCAGTTATCTGATTGCGTATTCGCACCCGCTCTACAAGTGGCTGGCGCCGGCACTCCGAATGTTTGAGCGCCGCATACCTCACCGCGAGCAGGACCTGGGAGACGGGTGGAATGCACCGCAGGGAATCGATGTCATCCTGTTCGGACTGGGCCGCTATGGCAACCATCTGGCGGAGGAGTTGCGTGCCCGCGGGCTGACTGTATACGGTGTTGATTTCGACCCCCAGACGGTCAGCGCCTGGCGCGCGCGGGGCATGCCAGCCCACTACGGCGACGCGGAAGATCCGGAGTTTCCGGCAGCGCTCCCCCTGCAGGAGGCACGCTGGGTCGTGAGCAGCATCCCAGACCCCCACATCAATCTGAGTCTGCTGCACGGACTGCGTCAGCACGGCTACCCCGGGCGCGTAGCCATGACTGCCCACCATGCCTGGCAGGCCGAGGAGCTGCGGCACGCCGGTGCCGACCGCGTACTGCTCCCATTCCGCGACGCCGCCCGCGAGGCCGCGGAGCTGCTGCTGGAAACCAAGCCCACGGAGGGTGGCGCGTGAATCCGGACCCGGCGCACATCCGGCATCCCTTGGAAGCCTCAGTGGCCGGGTCCGGCAAGGAGTGCGAGGCCCATGTACAAACGTAAGGCCCGTGTCCTGTTCGTGGCAGCCGAGCTGCCGTGGGCAGCGCCGATGGCAGCGGCCTACGCGAACGCCCTCGGTAGTGACTGGCTGGAATCGCGCTGTGCGTCCCCGGGGGCTACGGGCGAGGACACCCGAGCGATCGCGGTCATGGCTGAGGCGCGGTTGGATCTGCGCGCCCAGGCGGTCATGGTGCTGGACCCGGACCTGTTGGACTGGGCCGATCTGGTCGTAACCCTGGGACCAGCCGCGGCGGCGCACGACCCGGCGTTGGCCTCGCACCCCAGACGAAAGCACTGGCCGGTGGAAGATCCGCGTGCCCGCGCCGGTGCGAACGAGGCTGTGGTCCTGGATCGGATGCGCGCAGAGCGGGACGAACTACGCCGGCGCATCGAGGGCATGCTCGGTGGGCTTCGGATGCTGGGGAAAAGCGACTCCGGCGTCGCACCGGCGCCGGATGGTTGAGCCGTTACGACCGCCACGTCCGTTGTGACAGATGTCGCCCGGTTCCCGGAAAAAACGCGGGCGCAGCGACGCGGTTCATCCGTGATATCCTGTAACGGGTCAGGATCCTCACATATCGCTAATCCGCGATCTATCCCTGGTGCCGTTGCCCGGCGTGCCCCGAGGACCTCTGGCCACCCCACGATGATCGCGCAAGAAACCGTCAACGTAGATGACCCGCGGTCGCGGCACCTACGAACGCACCGGAGCCGTGCAGCGGATCGTGGTGAACTCAGGGGTGCGCACGGGGATCTGTTGGGAACATCGCACCGTGCCCCACGGCAGGCACGTCACCGTCACGGTGTCCGGCGAATGAGGTGCCGGCACCACGTCGAAGCGCGTGCGGGGGGTGCGCGTCACCCGGACGCACACGACGGCACGCACCGCGGGAGAACGGTGAGAAATGCAGACTAGCGACGTCCTGGTGTTTTCCATCTTCCTGATCTTCGCAGGCGCCGCGCTACTCGCCACTCTGGCCCTCTACGCACGCCAATCCCTGCTGGTGGCCTATATCGTCCTCGGCATCCTGATCGGGCCCTGGGGTTTGAGGCTGATCTCGGAGCCGGCGCTGATCCAGGACATCGCCCACGTGGGCATCATTTTTCTGCTCTTCCTGCTGGGGCTCAACCTGCATCCCCAGAAGCTGTTGCTGATGCTGCGCGAAGCGACGCTGGTGACAGTAATCAGCTCGGCATTGTTCGCGACAATCGGGTTCGGCGTCGCATTCGCGTTCGGTTACACCCCATTGGAAAGCCTGGTGGTTGGCGCCGCTTCCATGTTTTCCAGCACCATCATCGGCCTGAAACTGCTCCCCAGCACCGCACTGCACCATCAGCACACGGGCGAGATCATCATCAGCGTGCTGCTGCTCCAGGACCTGATCGCGATCTTGATCCTGCTGCTGCTCCGGGTCCTGGGCAAAGGTAACTTGCCGGCAACTGAAATTGGGCTGCTGGTGTTGTCTCTCCCGGGCTTGGTGTTGTTCGCCTTCCTCGCAGAGCGCTATCTACTGATCCGGCTGGTACGGCGTTACGACGAGATACAGGAATACGTCTTTCTGGTGGCCATCGGCTGGTGCCTGGGCCTCGCGGAACTGGCTGCGGCCATGGGCCTGTCCCAGGAAATCGGCGCCTTCGTAGCGGGGGTAGCCCTCGCCACCAGCCCGATCGCCCGCTACATCGCCGAGAGTCTCAAGCCGCTCAGGGACTTCTTCCTGGTCATCTTCTTCTTCGCCGTGGGCGCCGGTTTCCAGTTGCCGGCCCTGGGCTCCGTGGCGATCCCGGCGACCGTGCTCGCCCTGCTCGTGGTGCTGCTGAAACCGCTGATATTCAAGATTTTGCTGATCTGGGAGGGGGAGAAGCCGGCACTGGCCGCGGAGGTCGGCACACGGCTCGGCCAAACCAGCGAGTTCTCCCTGCTTATCGCCTACATGGCCATGGCCTACCGGGTGGTCCGCCCGGAGGTGTCCTATTTGATCCAACTCACCGTTCTGCTCACCTTCCTCGTATCTTCCTATTGGGTGGGAATGCGCTATCCCACGCCCATCGCCAATTCCGCCCGCCTGCGGCGGGACTGACCGGCATCAGACCGCCGCGGTCCGCACCGCGGCTCCCAGCCGGATCCCCTGTTACAATCCCTGGAAATATCGGCTCAGGCAACCCGCAACAATTTCGACCTGATTGTGCTCGATCTCATGCTGCCGGGCATGGACGGTCTGGAACTTTGCCGGCAGATTGCGCGCCCGGTCCGGCTACATCCCGATCCTGATTCTGACCGCCAAGTCGAACGCACCGTTACCCAGGCCGGTCAACTGCACGGGTTGTCCGGCCCGATACGACTGGCGCGACCCGGTGGCTCAGATCGTGATCAGGCGCATCGAGGGGAACCAAGGGCGTTTGCATACCCGCCGCGGATCATCGCACCAGGGTCTGCCCGTGCCCGTGTCGAGGTTCTGGAACGGGGGATCCCGTGCTACAATCCTGGGAAATTAACGGTGTAGGTCATAAGGAAATCCTCCATGGCGACCAGCGCGGAACACGTGGAGCGCAGGGCTCAGTCCCACGACATCATCCGGGATCTGGTGCGGTCCCGCACTGAAACCCTCTCCCTGTACAACGACTTGGCCTCGATGCGTCCGTTCCGGTCCAGCGGCTCAGTCAAGACCACACTGGACCATTTCTGCCAGGCCCTGATGGACTACACAGCAAGCACCCACTTTCAACTCTACCGGCGGATCGAGGAGAACACCGAGCGTCGAACCCCGGTTCTGCGTCTCGCCGGCGAGATCTATCCACGGGTCCTAGGGACCACCGAGGTCATCGTGGACTTCAACGACCGCTACGACCCCACACAACCTCTCAATGACCCGGAGCGACTCACCGCGGACCTGTCGCTCCTGGGGGAGGCGTTGGCGGAACGCATCGAACTGGAAGACCGCCTGATCCAGGCGCTGACCAAGAACCGCCGGCCGGCCGTCTAGGGTCCACGTTATTCATGCAGCGTCACGGGCGATGGTCAGAGTTCGCAGCCATGTGGACCGGACGGATTCCACGTCCGTGGAGCGGTCAACCGGCGTTTATGGATAACGCAGGCTAAGCAGGCCCCGCAGCGTAACGGCCTCAAACCCAAGTCAACGGGCCAGCGGCCCACATCGGAACGCGATAAACGTCAGGTCGTCGGGTTTGGATGGCCGCCCTGCGCCAGGATTCATCATGCGCGCGCGGCACCCGGAAGCGAGCCGGCCGATGGCCTTGCGCATAGAACCGATCCGGATGCACTCCACGATCTCCTCGGTCTGCAAATTGTCAAAGGCACCGTCGGTGGCCACCAGCAGGGTATCGCGGGGCGCCAGGATGGCCGTGGAACCCACCTCGATGCGCATATCCGGACTGCCAATGGTATTCAGCACCAAATGCCGCTCTTCGTGATGCATCGCCTCGCTTTCGTTTAGCAAACCTGCCTCAATTCCATAGCCCACGGGGGAATGGGATACCGTCTGGAGCTTGATCCTGCCACGCTGGCCCACCACCAGGATCATCGAGTCCCCTACATGGTACGTCCGCACAGTGCATCCCTGGATCTCCACTACTGCCAGGGTAGTCGCCGCACCGATTCCCATGGCGCACACCGCCTGGTTGGCATCCTCAATCCCGTTCATGACCGCATCACGCAGCTCGCCACCCTGAGCGCGCGCACGATGGACGGCGTCTCGAATAGCCTCCACCGCCAGACGCGAGGCCTGCTCACCGGCGGGCATTCCGCCCACACCGTCGGCCACCACTAGAACCGCGGCGCCGTCGTCGTAGGGAATCAGGCCCGCGGAGTCTTCATTGGAAGTATCCTTGTCGGGAGCGCGCACAGAAAACACCCCGGCCACGCCGTGGGCGATCGAATGGATCTGCCCCCTACCCATATCCTGGTCCACGTAGATTACCGCTTCGTCGATGCGCGAGTTCGCCATTCCTGCATTTCCATCAGTGCTTATTTCCCGTTATCCCAATCCCACCGCCGCGTTCCTGCCGCATTTACGGAACCGGGCCCTCGTCCCACTGCAGAGTCTCCAGGTACTCGCGCAGCTGCCCCGCGGTGCGGAACCGCTTGAGGATGAGGGTACGCTTGAGCCCACGGATGATTCCCTTGACTTCGGGCAACTGGGCCGCATAGCGTTTCCTGCCACCGATGGCATCGTAGAAGATACGGATCAAATCGCAGACGTCGTCGTGTATGTTCTCCGGGCGCGGGGCGCCCCAGTGGAACATATCCAGCAGCTTTATATCGAAACCGATACCGTAACGCCGCACAATGATGTTCTCGCTATGCAGATCACCGTGGTATTCCCGCATATGGTGTATGCACTCGATGCCGGAGGCCAAGGCATGCAATAGATGCAACCCCTGGAACATGCTCAACCGGTGGTTACGCTGGCGGCTCAGGAACTCGCTCAGCAGTTCTCCTTCCACGTAGTCGGATATCAGGAAACTGATGGGGACACCGCGATAAACGATGGTCTCCTGCGTATGGTATTGAATGACGATCGGACACTGGCGCAGCTTGTGGAGCTTCTTGGCGTAGAAGGTCGCCGCGCGATTGCGGGGATTGCGGTGCGGAAAGAAGAATTTTCCGGCGCGTTCGATGCCGGTGCTGACCTCGCGCAGGATGTAGACCTCGCCCTCCCAGCCGGCGCCAAGACGCGATAGCACTTCGTATTTGCGCGCCAGCACGCGGCCTGGCTGGAAATTGAAGTCCTCGATCACCGGGACACGGCGGTCCGTCTGTCTGCTCATGTTATACCGGGCCCTTCGGACGCAGGCCGCGGCGTCGCCGCGGGGGCTCGGCATACTATGCAGCAAAGCCCGGGCCGTGCAAAGAACGCGGCGCCGGGCTCAGTCCCAGCGTTCGTCCCGGACCTGGACCACGCCACCCTGCACCCGCGCCGGCAGGGTGGGTACCGGTTCGTAGGCGGGGGGGGCAAGGACTTCACCGGTCTTGACGTTGAACTGCGCGCCGTGGCGGGGACATTCGATGACCTCCCCCTCGAAGCGTCCGCCGGTAAGCACGCCGCCATCGTGGGTGCAGATATCCTCGATGGCGAAGAATTCGCCCGCGACGTTGAAGACCGCGACCATCACTCCATCGACGTCCACCACCTTGCAGCTACCAGCTGGAAAATCGCTCACCGGCGCCACATCCACCCACTCCGACATCCGGTCACACTCCTCGTTCGGGTAACGTGCGCCCGCGCCACCGGCTGGGCACGCCGATGCTTCACAACAGGCCGAGTTGGAGACGGGCGGCCTCCGACATCCGGTCCTGGGACCACGGGGGGTCCCATACCAGCTCCACCTTGGCATCCTGCACCCCGGGGACCTCCCGGACCGCGCACTCTACTGTGCACGGAAAGGTCTGCGCGACCGGGCAACCCGGAGCGGTCAGCGTCATTTCGATATGCACGCGGCCGGCATCGGGGTCCGTGTCGACCCGGTAGATCAGGCCGAGGTCATAGATATTAACCGGGATCTCAGGATCGTAGACTTGGCGCAGGGCCTCGATTACCTGCCCTTCCAGCAGCCGCTGGGGGAGGCTCTTTTCGTCATCCGCTGTGTTATCCATCACTCAAGCACCTGCTGCCGTGTGGACACCACCGGCTCATGAAATCCGCAGGACCTGGCACGGGCACCGGTCACTCGGTGGTCACCGGCTGATCCTTCTCGTCGAGGGCCGCGTTCAAGGTATGCCACGCCAGGGTCGCGCACTTCACCCGGGTGGGAAATTCCTTTACACCGGACAGCACCTCGAGCTTGCCCAGATCCGGCGCGTCAGCGCCACCGGCCCCCTCCTTGGTAATCAGGCCGTGAAAACCGTGGAACAGCCGCTCGGCCTCCTCCACGGACTTGCCCTTGAGCGTCTCGGTCATGAGCGAGGCCGACGCCGTGGAGATGGCGCAGCCGGATCCCTGGAAGCTCGCCTCTGCAATCACGCCGTTATCAACCTTCAGATATAAGGTCAGCCGATCCCCGCACAAAGGGTTGAATCCATCCGCCGTACGGTTGGCGCCCTCCATTTTGTAAAAATTGCGGGGGTTGCGATTGTGATCGAAGATGACTTCCTGGTAGAGATCCCGTAAGTCACTCATTGCCCGAATACCTCCTGCACCTTGCGGATTCCGGCGATCAGGGCATCCACCTCCGCGCGGGTGTTATAGAGCGCGAACGAAGCCCGGGCGGTGGCCGGCAGACAGTAGTGCTCCATCACCGGCATGGCGCAGTGGTGGCCGGCTCGTACCGCAAGTCCATACCGGTCCAGTATGGTTCCGATGTCGTGGGGATGGATGCTTTCGAGCACAAACGACAGGATGCTGGCCTTCTCGCGCGCACGCCCCACGACTCGCATCCCGGGAACTTCGCCGGCCGCCGTCAGCGCGTAGTCCAGTAAGTCCTGCTCATGGGCGGCGATGGCATCCAGGCCGACCCCACGCACGTAATCAATTGCGGCACCCAGGCCCACTGCGCCGGCGATGTTTGGCGTGCCCGCCTCGAACTTGCACGGAATATCGCCATAGGTGCTGCCCTTGAAGCTCACCTGCCGGATCATCTCTCCACCGCCTTGATAGGGCGGCATGGACTCCAGCCATTTTGCCTTGCCGTAAAGGACCCCAATGCCCGTGGGACCGTAGAGCTTGTGCCCAGAAAACGCATAGAAATCACAGTCGAGTTCCTGCACATCAACCTTGATGTGGGGCGCCGCCTGGGCGCCATCCAACAACACCGGCACGTCATGGGCGTGGGCCAGTTCGATGATTCGGCGCACCGGGTTGATGGTCCCGAGCGCATTGGATAAATGGGCCACGGTGACCAGCCGGGTACGGGGGCCGAGGAACTTCTCGAACTCCCCCATCACCAACTCGCCGTCTTCGTTGATCGGAACCACGCGCAACACCGCTCCCGTCTGTTCCGCCAACAACTGCCAGGGCACGATGTTCGAGTGGTGTTCCATCTCGGTCAGGACGATCTCATCCCCTTCCCGGATCCGGCTGCGGCCAAAGGTGGACGCCACCAAATTGATGGCCTCCGTTGTGCCGCGCACGAACACCAGTTCCCGCACTGACCCGGCGTTCAGGAAGGCGCGCACCTTTTCCCGTGCGCCTTCGTACTCCTCCGTGGCGCGTTGGCTGAGGGCATGCACCCCACGGTGCACGTTGGAGTTGTCCCGCTCATAGTAACGGCGCACCGCGTCGATCACCGCCCGCGGCTTCTGGGTGGTGGCTGCATTATCCAGGTACACCAGCGGGTGGCCATAGACCTGCTGGTGCAGGATCGGGAAGTCCTGCCGCAGCCGTTCCACGTCCAGCGCGGTCCGCGCCGCGCGACCAGAATGCACAGCCGCGGATTCCTTGACCGTGCTCACAGGAAGTCCTCGATCCGGCGGCCATGCAGCAGGCGCGTGGTCAGGACCTGTTCGAGCCGCTCCCGCACCGGCTGAATCTTCAGGCGGTTCAGGATATCGTTGGCGAAGGCATAGACCAGCAGGTTGCGGGCGGCTGCGTCGTCGATGCCACGCGCCTTCAGATAGTACAGAGCCTCCTCGTCGAGCTGCCCTACGGTCGCACCGTGCGCGCACTTCACATCGTCCGCGTAGATTTCCAATTGCGGCCGCGTGTCCGCTTCCGCGTCATCCGAGAGCAGCAGGTTATGGTTGGTCTGCTGCGCGTCTGTGTGCTGTGCATCCGGATGCACGATCACCTTCCCACTGAACACCGAACGGGCATGGCCCTCCAGCACGCTCTTGTAGTACTCGCGGCTGGTAGTCTGGGGACGGGCGTGATCCACCACTGTGTGGTTGTCAACGTGTTGGCGGCCACCCAGAACGCACAGGCCGTAGAGGGTGCACTCGCTGCCTTCCCCGTCCAGAGTGGGGCGGATTTCATTGCGAACCAGGCGACCGCCCGCCGATATGAAATAGTTGGCATAGCGGCTACCGCGGTGCTGATGGATGCAGGTCGCCGCCACGTGGCGCGCCTTGTCGCTCTCCTGCTGCAGCTTGTAGTGCTCCAACGCGGCGTTCGCGCCCAGAACAACCTCCGTTTGGACGTTGGACAGATAGGCCGCGTCGTGCAGGCCAGCATAGGTCTCCAACACGGTTGCCTGGCTATCTGCCTGGGCGACCAGCAGGTTGCGCACATGGGTTACGACGTCGTCCTGCGCCGCGGTGGAAACGTGGATAACGTGCACGGGACGACCCAGGACCGCGCCGGGAGGCAGATATAGGTACGCGCCGTCGCTCATAAAGGCCGCGTTGAGCGCAGCGAACCCGTTGTTGTCGACGCGCGTCTGCGCGCCCAGGAACTCCCGAACCGCGTCCGGATCCTGCTCCAGCGCGGCGGCCAAGCTGCCCACCGTGACACCGGCCGGCAGCTTTCCCACCGCCGAGAGCGTCGGCGCAAAATGCCCGTCCACGAACACCAGGCGATCGCATTCCAGCCCATCGAAGAGCAGCGGACGCAGCGCCGCGACGTCGATACCGCCCGCCGCTCGCGGCGCCGGCGTGTAGGCATGGCGTTCGATCACACCGACGTTGGTGTATTTCCACTCCTCGTCCCGGACGCCGGGAAAGCCGAGCCGCTCAAATCGCGCCAGGGCCGCTGCGCGCGCCGCACGAACCCACTCAGACCGGTTACCGGGGAATTCCTGTTGCCGTTCCACGAAATCCGACAGATAGCGGCTTTTCGGTTCCACCACTGCGTTCATCGGAGTCAGGCCCCCACCGCGCGCTGTTCTTCCTCGATCCACCCGTAGCCACGCTGTTCCAGGTCCAGGGCCAGGCTGCGGTCGCCGGATTTGACGATACGACCGCCCGCGAGCACATGGACATGATCGGGGACGATATAGTTGAGCAAGCGCTGATAGTGAGTCACCAGGATGAGTGAACGTTCTGGTCCACGCAGGGCATTGACGCCGTTGGACACGATCCGCAGCGCGTCGATGTCCAACCCCGAATCGGTCTCGTCCAGGATCCCGAGTTTCGGCTCCAGGACCGCCATCTGGAGTATCTCGTTGCGTTTCTTCTCGCCGCCGGAGAATCCTTCGTTAACAGAACGGTACAGGAGCTGCTCATCCATCTCCACAAGCTTCAGCTTATCCCTCACCAGCTTGAGAAAATCGATGGCGTCCAGCTCGCCGAGGCCACGGTGCTTGCGCCCTGCGTTCAGCGCCGCCTTCAGCAGGTAGATGTTGCTCACGCCGGGGATCTCCACCGGATACTGAAACGCCAGGAACACCCCGTCGCGGGCCCGCTCCTCGGCGGGCAACTCCAACAAGTTGCGGCCCTGATAAATTACCTCGCCCCCGGTTACCTGATAACCGTCGCGTCCGGCCAGAATATGGGCTAGCGTGCTCTTACCCGAGCCGTTGGGGCCCATGATGGCGTGCACTTCGCCCTTCTTCACCTCCAGGTTTATACCCCGAAGGATCGGCTTGTCGTTTACCGTGGCTTGCAGGTTCTTGATGCTCAGCATTACCCCGTTCCTCTTGCACTCGAATTCCGTGGGGGCCGCGGCGCCGGTACGCGCGGCCGGTGATAAGTTAGGTGAAAATTCAGCCCACGCTGCCCTCAAGACTGACGCCGAGCAGCTTCTGCGCCTCCACCGCGAACTCCATGGGTAGTTCCTTGAACACCGCCTTGCAGAAGCCGTTCACGATCATGGATACCGCATCTTCGGCGGAGATGCCGCGCTGCATACAGTAGTAGAGCTGGTCATCGCTAATCTTCGAGGTGGTGGCCTCATGCTCCACCTGGGCGCTGGCGTTCTTCACTTCGACATACGGGAAGGTATGCGCGCCGCACTTGTCGCCGATCAGCAACGAGTCACATTGTGTGTAATTGCGGGCGTCGCCGGCGCCCTTGAGGATTTTTACCAACCCGCGGTAGGCGTTCTGCCCGCGCCCGGCGGAGATACCCTTGGAGATGATGGTGCTGCGGGTATTCTTGCCGATGTGGATCATCTTGGTTCCGGTATCTGCCTGCTGCCGATTGTTGGTCAGCGCGACGGAATAGAATTCACCAACCGAATTGTCGCCCTCCAGGAGTACGCTCGGATATTTCCAGGTGATCGCCGAACCGGTCTCCACCTGAGTCCAGGAGATCTTCGCGTTATGTCCCCGGCAGGCGCCGCGCTTGGTGACGAAGTTGTAGATGCCGCCGCGCCCTTCCGCGTCGCCTGGGTACCAGTTCTGCACGGTGGAATATTTGATCTGGGCGTCCTTCAGGGCCACCAACTCGACCACGGCCGCATGCAGCTGGTTCTCGTCGCGCTGCGGCGCCGTGCAGCCTTCCAGATAGCTTACGTAGGCGCCTTCATCGGCAATGATCAGGGTGCGCTCGAATTGCCCGGTGTTCTTGGCGTTGATGCGGAAGTACGTGGACAATTCCATCGGACAGCGCACGCCCTTGGGGACATAGACAAAGGACCCATCGGTGAATGCCGCGGCGTTCAAGGTCGCGTAGAAATTATCGGTGTAGGGAACTACTGACCCGAGATACTTCCGGATCAACTCCGGGTGATGCTGGACCGCCTCCGAGAACGAGCAGAAGATGATTCCCACCTCGGCGAGCTTGTCCTTGAAGGTGGTGGCCACCGAGACGCTGTCGAATACCGCGTCCACCGCCACACCGGCCAGCATCTCCTGCTCTTTGAGCGGAATACCGAGCTTGTTGTAGGTCTCCAGCAACTTGGGATCCACTTCGTCCAGGCTCTTGGGGCCTTCCCCCTTCGCCTTGGGCGCGGAGTAGTAGCTGATCGCCTGGAAGTCGATGGGCGGATAGTGCACGTGGGCCCACGCCGGCTCCTGCATGGCGGTCCAATGCTGGTAGGCACGCAGGCGCCACTCCAGCATGAATTCCGGTTCGTTCTTCTTGGCGGAGATCATCCGGATAACGTCTTCGTTCAGTCCCGGCGCTACCGTATCCGTATCCAGGTCGGTAACGAAGCCGTGCTCGTAGTCCTTCCGGATCAGCTCGTCGATGGTCTGTTTTGTGCTACCCATGATTATCCGCTCTCGGATGTCGGTTGCAGGGTGGTTCCGCGGCGCATTCGTCCCGCGGGCTCAGGCCACAGTCTTCTTCGCGCCCGCGCCGCTGCCCTGCAGCGAACGGACTTCCTGGCGCCCGGCAACCTCCCGCACCGCGGGCCGGTCCACCAGCTGCGCCAGCGTGATCCCGTCAAGGAACTGGTAGAGCTGCTGGCTCAGTTCGCTCCACAGGTCATGGGTCAGGCAGCGTTCGCCGTCCTGGCAGTTCTCGCGGCCCGCGCAGCGGGTCACATCCACGTTCTCGTCCACGGCGGTGATGATGTCCGCCACCGAAATGACGGAGGCGGGCCGGGCCAAGCGGTAGCCACCACCGGGTCCGCGCATCCCTTCCACCAAACCGTCGCGGCGCAACCGGGCGAACAACTGCTCGAGGTAGGACAGGGAGATCCCCTGCCCGTTTGCGATTTCGGTCAGGGTCACCGGGCCCGCCTGGTCATGGAGCGCCAGATCCAGCATAGCCGTCACGGCGTAGCGTCCCTTGGTTGAGAGTTTCATCGTGCGCACCGCCCGTTGTTATGGAGGTGGCCGGCATTGTCCGGCCGTGAATTCTTGAGTGATTTAGTAGGAGATCAGTATGCAGTACTTGAGTAATATCGTCAACATCTTCTCGGGTGCGGAGGCGCGGCGCCGCTGACACAGCGGGAGCGCTCGCTGTATCCAGCCTATCAATCCAAAGGGTTGGAGGATATCTGCCGCGGGAGCCGTCGACCGCCCGATTGGCGAGCCCGGTCAAATCCCACGTAGTCTAGTCTGGAATTCGCTCCCTGGCAAGGCCGCCACGGCCGGGTACCCGGGTACAATGTCTATGCATCGCCCGCGGGCGATCGCGGACCCCCATGACCCACCCCAGAGGAGGCCCCGGATGCTCCATCGACGTCAACCGCTGCGCTTCGAGTGCACCCAGTGCGGACGCTGCTGCACGGGCGGCGGCGACTATTACGTCTTTGTGAACGATGCCGAAGCGGAACAGATCCACCGCCACCTGGGACTGTCACAAAGCTGGTTCCGGCGCCGCTACCTTGCCAGGACTGCGTCCGGTGAGCGGGTTTTGGCCTCCCATTCCGATGGCCGCTGCACTTTCCTGGAGGATGATGGCCGATGCCGAGTCTATGATGCACGGCCGACGCAGTGTCAAACCTACCCGTTCTGGCCGGAATTGCTCCGCGGCGCCACTGCCTGGGAGAAGGAACGTCGCCGCTGCGAGGGCATCGGGCACGGCCCGATCGTTCCGGTAGCGCGGATCGACGCGGCCCTGGCCCTATTCAAGGAACCGGACGCTGGTTAAAGCCCCCTGGAACCCGGCCCGACTTAGCCCGGATGTCTCACCCGTGTTCGTCGCGCAGGTGCCGCGACCGGTGGGTTGGGGCCGCAGCGCGCTGACATGGGGCCGACACCAGATCAAGGCGGGCGCAGAGCGTACACCCCATCCTGACGAGCGCCGCGGTGGCCACCGCCGGAGGCGAGTGGGAAATCCGGGCTAAAAGTCCACCGGCGGCAACCGATACAACGGGGAGGCAGTGCCCCGCCGGTCGGCGGGCGGTCTCCCACCACCACAGGGTCCACCATGTCCAGCACAACCGATGACACCCCCCGGGTCCGGGTCCTGGTGGTGGATGACTCCCGGCTTATGCACGCCGCCTTCAACAAGATCCTCGGTGGGGAGTTCGACCTCGTGACGGCCCGCGACGGGGAGGCAGGCTGGGAGCGGCTCACCGAAGAGGAAGGTATCCAAGCAGTCATCAGCGACGCGGATATGCCCCGTCTCGACGGCTACGGGCTGATCCACCGCATCCGTGCGGCCACCGACCCGCGAATACGCGACCTGCCGGTGATCATGGTCACCGGGGCGGAGGACGCGGCCACCCGCACCCGCGCCCTGGACGTGGGCGCCACGGATTTCATCACCAAGCCCCTGGACCCCACCCAGCTGCTGGCACGGGTGCGCACTCACGCCCGGCTCGATCGCACCCGCCGCGCCCTGGCCGCTACCACCGAGGCCCTGGAGGACCAGGGTGCCGTGGATCCGGTTACCGGGCTGGGCAGTCGCCGCTACTTCGTCCAGCGCGGTACCCAGGATCTGTCCTTCGCCCGGCGCCATGACCGGCCGGTTTCCCTAGTGGCCTTCGCACTGGATAACTACGAGGATGTTCAGGATCAACACGGTGCGGAGGTGGCGCAGGACCTGCTGAACTGGGCGGCCAGGATCCTGCGCGGCCGGGTACGCACCGAAGACACCGTGGCGCGGCTGACGGGGGCGCAGTTCGTGATCCTGGCGCCATCCACCAACCGACTGCAGGCCGTCGTACTCTGTAAACGGCTCCAGGCCGGACTCGTCAACGACCCATTCCAGGGCCCCACTGGGCAATTGGCGGTCACTATCAGTCTGGTTCAGGTGAGCGTGGGGCGGGATGACGCCACCAACTTCCCCGAGCTGTTGCGGCGGGTGCTGGAGCAGCTTCTGGCGATCCGGGCCGCGGGCGGCAACCGGCTGGACCTGGGCCGTGCCGCCCATCGCCCCGCGGATCCCGTCGGCGCCCCTACTCCCGGTGGGGTGCCCGCCCCCGTGGCGGGCGGGCACCCGGAACCGGAACCAGCCCCGGACCTGGCGGCCGCCGCACATCTCCTGCACGAAGGCCAGGGTCGGCGGCTCGACCCGCACCTGCCGCGCCTGCTTCGCCTGCTGCTGCCCTTGCTGGAGTACGGCAACGAACGGCTCCGGCTCGGGGTCGACGACGCCCTGGAGACGCTGCGTAGACGCATCATCCACGCCGCGCCCGAGGCAACCCCTGGGTCAACCGGCCCCGTCGCGCACCGGCCGGAGCCATGCGCGGATCTCCGGCGCGGGGGGCCAGCCGAGCACACGGATCACCACGACGGCGAGGATTGAGAAGACATACTCCGGCGCGGGCGCCACACGTCACCCATCATGGCCCACCCACGGCGCAGCGCGGAACAACGCCACCAAGGTCTTCGCGTCGCTGATGTGCCCACTGCGGGCCCACTCCATGGCCTCCGCGAGGGGGATACGGTGGGCTTCGATCGATTCGTGGGGCTCAGGGCGGGGCGCGACCGCGTGCAGCTCGCGCGCCAGGTACAGATGAATGACCTCGTCGCAAAAGCCCGGGGTGGTATGGATACTGCCCAGGGAAATCCACCGGTCCGCCGCCACCCCGGCCTCCTCGGCCAGTTCGCGCCGGGCAGTGGCCTCGGGTGCCTCGCCAGGATCGATCTTGCCGGCGGGAATCTCCCAGAGCCACCCGCCGGCCGCGTGACGATATTGGCGCAGGAGCCAGACGCGTCCGTCCCGGTCCACGGCCACCGTTGCCGCACCTCCAGGGTGTCGGACGATCTCCAGCGGGAAGGAACGACCATCGGGAAGATGGGCGGTCTCGATCCCCAGGTCCACCACCTTGCCCTGGTACACCGGCGTGCGTACCACCGAACCGCCACCTGTCATCCGGCGCGGGACGCCCCGCGAAACGAATCGGGCCAGCTTACCCGCGGGCCGCGAACCCGGTCAAGGCAGACCACGGCGCGTGCCCAAACCCGGGCGTGGAGGGTATCATAGGCGTCAGTCACCGATCCGGCCCCCACCGGCATTCCCCAGCAACCGGGATTCCATCCGCCCAATGCAGCGTGCGCCACTGGCCGAACAGCACCCGCCCATGATCCGCAAAGCGACCCTGCAGGATCTGGACGCGCTGGTGCGGATCGAGAACCGCTGCTTCCAGACCGACCGCATCTCCAAGCGCAGCTTCCGCTACATCCTGTGCAAAGCCAACGCGGTCACCCTGGTGGACGAGCAGGACGAGGTCGTGCGCGGATACACCACGGTCCTGTTCAACGCCGGCACATCTTTGGCGCGGCTGTACTCCTTCGCGGTCGACCCCGACTTCCGGGGCCGCGGCGTGGCCGTTGGCATGCTCCAAGCCAGCGATGAGGTAGCCCGGCAGGGCGATTGCGTCGCGCTCCGTCTGGAAGTGCGCAAGGACAACGCGGTGGCCATCGCGCTGTTCGAACGCGCCGGTTACCGGCGCTTCGGCGCCTATGAGGACTATTACCAGGACCACATGGGGGCGCTGCGCTACGAAAAATCCCTGGTGGCCCACCTCCGCCCGGAACTTGCCCGGGTTCCGTTCTACGCACAGACGCTGGATTTCACCTGTGGCCCGGCCGCACTTATCATGGCCATGAAGGTGCTGGATCCGGGCATCGAGATGGACCGCAAACTGGAACTGCGGCTGTGGCGCGAATCCACGACCATCTTCATGACCTCCGGGCATGGCGGGTGCGGGCCCTACGGCTTGGCCCTGTCCGCCTACCACCGCGGTTTCGACGTGGAACTCCACGTCAACGATACCGGGGCCCTGTTCATCGATTCGGTGCGCAACCCGGAGAAAAAGGAAGTGATCGCCCTGGTCCAGGAAGACTTCCTGGACGAAATCAAGCACTCGTCGATCCGACTCACCCACGGCTCCCTTCCCGTCGGTCAGCTGGAGGAGAAATTCGGGGAGGGTGCCATTCCCATTGTCCTGATCAGCTCCTACCGGATCTACCGCGAAAAATTCCCCCACTGGGTCGTGGTCACCGGTTTCGACGAACGGTTCATCTATGTGCACGACCCGTTCATCGACTACGAAGCCAACAAGACCCTCACCGATTGCATCAATATGCCGATACTGAAAAAGGACTTCGAGCGCATGGCACGTTACGGCAAGGCCGGCCAGAAGGCGGTCCTGCTGTTACGGCCGCGCCCAGGCAGTCCGGCAGCATGACGGCACAGAGGAGCTCAACCGTTTCATGACGACCGATATTATCGTCCTGGAAAATTCCAAGGATTGGCAGGCGCAGTACCCGGACGCCGTTGTGATCACGGACACCGACTATATTGGCCGCCAGCAATTTCCAGGCTCCGGCCGGGTACGCATCATCAATCTGTGCCGCAGCTACCGCTACCTAAGCACGGGCTACTATTGTTCGCTGCTGGCGGAGGCGCGCCGGCACAAGGTGATCCCGACGGTCAAGACGATCTCCGACCTGAGCCGTAAGTCGATCTACAACCTGGAGATCGGCGATCTCGACGACTTGGTGCAGAAGAGCCTCCGCAACCGTCCGCCTGAACATGGGACCGAATTCGAATTCCACGTCTTCTTCGGTCAGTGCGAAAGCGATGAACTTCAGGATCTGGCGCGGGAGATCTTCGAATTGTTCCCCTGCCCGCTGCTGAAAGTGGAATTCAAGCGTCAGGGCAAGTGGGAAATCGATACCATCCGCCCAGCCTATATACACAACCTGCGCGACGACCAACAGGCGCTGTTCACTAACGCCCTGAACCGCTACGTGGCGCGCCGCTGGCAGGGGCCGAGAACCCGCCAAACGTCGAAATACGACTTGGCGATCCTCCACAACCCTCAGGAACAGTTCTGCCCGTCCAACAAGCGCGCGCTGCAATCCTTCATCAAGGAGGGGAAGGGTCTGGGCGTGGACGTGGAATTGATCGAGAAAAAAGACTACACGCGGCTCGCGGAATTCGACGCCCTGTTCATCCGTGAGACCACCGCCATCGACCACTACACCTACCGCTTCTCCAAGAAGGCGGAGAGCGAGGGCATGGTGGTTGTGGACGATCCGGACTCGATACTGAAATGCACCAATAAGGTCTACCTCGCGGAATTGCTCAAGGCGAACCGTATCCCCACCCCGAAGACCATCATCCTGCAGCGCGACAAGAAGGACACCCTGCAGACCGTGGAAGCCGAGATCCCCTACCCCGTGATTCTCAAGATCCCGGACGGCTCCTTCTCCCGGGGCGTGTTCAAAGCGACCAACCGCAAGGAGCTCGAGGAGATTACCACCCGTTTGTTCAAAGAGTCGGATCTGCTCTTGGCGCAGGAATTCCGCTACACGCCCTTCGACTGGCGCATCGGCATCTTCAACCGCCGGCCGGTGTACGCCTGTCAGTACTTCATGTCGCGTAAGCACTGGCAGATCGTCAAACATCGGGAAAACGGCCGCCCGGTGCCCGGCGACGCCAACACGCTGAGCGTCGATGGCACCCCGTCCTCGGTGGTGGAAACCGCGCTGCGCGCGGCCAACCTCATCGGCGATGGGTTGTATGGTGTGGACCTGAAGGAGGACGACAAGGGGGTATGTGTCATCGAGGTGAACGACAACCCCAACATCGATGCCGGAGTAGAGGATGGCGTTTTGAAAGACCGGCTCTACCGTACGCTGCTGGAGGAGTTCGTGCGGCGTATGGACCTGCGCCGCAGCTGAACCGGCCGCGACCCGCCACGGGGATCCGATGGACACTCACGAACCGGTCGACCCGCTCGCGCGGCTGCTGCACATCATGGCGCGGCTGCGGGATCCCGACGCGGGCTGTCCCTGGGATCGGCGCCAGACCTTCGCCACCATCGCCCCGTATACCCTCGAAGAGGCATACGAGGTAGCGGACGCCGTCGAGCGTGGCGACCTGGGCGCCTTGCGCAGCGAGTTGGGCGACCTGCTGTATCAGGTGGTCTACCACGCGCGCATGGCGGAAGAGGCGGGTGCATTCACGTTCGCGGATGTCGCCCAGTCGATCAGCGACAAGCTGACTCACCGGCATCCCGAGATATTTGGCGCCGCCGCAGGCGCGGTGGCGCCTGCCGAGAGACGTTCCTGGGAAGATCACAAGCTCCAGGAACGAAAGGCGGGGGCGGGTACGGACCCCAGTGCCCTGGCGGATATCGCACGGGCCTTGCCAGCCTTGATGCGGGCCCTCAAGCTGCAGAATCGCGCGGCCCGAACCGGCTTCGACTGGCCCGGCCTGGACCCGGTGCTGGAGAAGATGGAAGAGGAACTGGACGAACTGCGGGAAGCCGCCAGCGCTCCCGACACCGCGGCCCGGGTGTTCGAGGAAGTCGGTGACCTGCTGTTTACCGGAGTCAATCTGGCGCGCCACACCGGTGCGGACCCGGAAGCCGCGCTGCGCGCTGCCAATGGTCGTTTCGAGGCCCGCTTCCGCTATGTCGAGGACCGGCTCCGGGAACGGAGCAGGCGCCCGGAGGACACCACCCCCGAGGAACTCGATTCCCTTTGGGAAGAGGCGAAGCGCCACCTGACGGCGCGGTCGGACGGACCCTGAGCCGAGGATGCCGGGCTCGCCAACCCCGATCGCCGCACCGCATCACCGTCGAAGCTAATAGGGCCCCGTGGTCCGTCAGCCGGCGTATCCATGGCAAGTCGAACCCACTGCCCGTGAACCGACCTCAGTCGGCGCCGGGCCGGTGGCCACGACGCGGACAACACGCGTAGGCGCCGAACGATTGGCCGGCGCCGGCGGGCGCGTGGGAATCGTAGTAGAGGGCCTCCAGACGCAGGTCGACTGCCGGATCCAGGGTGGAGCCTTCCAGGATCGTGTCGTAGCCGACGCCGCCCAGCAGGCGATGGGCATGGGTCAGGTACAAACGGTCAAGGACGCCGGCGCTCACCAGGGTGTGCAGAAGTTGGGGACCGGCGATGGCATACAGGCTGTGGTAGCCGCGCTCCGCCAACACCTGAACCAGGCGCCGACCATCCACGCGGTGCCCGTTACCCGCGAACAAGACCCGCAACCCCAACTGTTCCAGGGCCGTCACCCGATCTGGGTCGGCATCCTCCCCGGTCAACACGTAGAAGGCGCGCTGCTGGAGATCCAGCTCCGGGGGGATAGGCAGATCCAGGCTGGCACTCACCACCGCCACCGCCGGTTGGGGTTCCAGGCCTTCTTTCCGGCGCCATGTCAACAGATCCGCGTAGGGTGAACGGGTACTCACCGGCAGGGAATCCTGGGCTTGGCCCTGGGTCAGGTCCCGAAAATAGCGGGCAGTGGTCACCAGCACATGGGCTTGGGCGGCGAGTTCCTGGAACAAGCGCCAATCCCTGGGGTTGGCAATGGCGGCCGGTACCCGGTGGCGGCGCGTGCCGGGATCCACCAGCGCGATGCGCCCGTCCAGACTGGCGATGAAGTTGGTGTACACCATCGGCGCGGCGGCGCTGGCGCGGTGCAAGCCGTGGGCCAGATACGCCCCTTCCAGTGCCACCGGCTCCGGCGCTCCCGGGTACAGGCGCAGAATGGGTTCGCTCATTTCGCGTTGCTCCGGGGCCATGGGCCCGAATTGTGACGTGCGTCACACTTTGAGTGTGGACTGGTCCACAGAAAAACCCGTCACGGGCCCATCATACTAAAGACCTTCTCGGTCCCCATGTGCTCGGACCGAGAATCTCCTCTTGGACCCAGTCCAAAAATTTCTGCCGGCGACCCTCTCGCCGGCATTTTTTTTGTCTGTGGTCAGCGGCCTACGAACAACCAGTAGTATCCCAGGTTATAGAACACGTGCAGGGCGATGGGTACCGCCAAACGCCGGTCGCGATCCATGAAATAGCCGAACACCAGGGACGGAAAGAAGATCAGCGCCGCCCACAGGGGCGGGTGGGCGAAACCGTGCAGCGCGGCGAACACCACACTGGTGAGCAGATTCGCCGCGCTGAGCCCCCCCAGTCCGGCGCCGCCCAGACGGCTGCGAAGCCACTCCTGCAGGCCGCCGCGGAACACGAACTCCTCCAGCGCCGGAAACACGAACACCGGCAACGCGAAGGCCACGGGCGACCGCAACGGCCACGACAGGTCGTCCACCCGCGCGCCCCACGCCAGCAGCAAAAGCCAGAACAGGGGGCCGGCAGCAAACGCCGCGACCCGTTGTCGATCACGCCACATAGCTACCTTGTAGCGGATTCCCGCGGAGAACGGTAGTGGCCCGGCCGCAACCCCGCACGAATCATGCGGGCTAGACGGCCAACTCCAGAGCACTACCGGGCGGGTTCGGCCAACGTCGACCTTCGCCCCGGCATGACCCCGAGCGCCGGACGCCGGGTCTCCCCCCATCCACCACCCAGGGCCTGGATCAGCGCAACCACCGCGGTGTAGCGGCGGTTGCGCAGGGTCAGTTCCGCATTGCGCGCATTACTGGCCGTGGTCTGAGCAGTCACGACGTTGAGATACGACGTGGTACCGGCCTTGTATTGATTTTCGGCCAAGCGCAGCGATACCTCGGCCGCCTGCACCACGTCGGCCTGCTGCTGCGCCTCATCGGTGAGGATGCGCTGGGCGGCGAGGTTGTCCTCCACCTGCTGCAATGCGCTGAGCGCGACCTGCCGATAGTTGGCCACCGTTTGCCGGTAAGCGGCCTCGCTGGATGCGAGTTGCGCGCGGCGCAGGCCGCCGTCGAACAACGTAGCCGCAAGGCTCGGCCCGATTGACCAGAACAGCGCCGGTGCCGAGACCAGGTCAGCCAAACGGGTCGCTTGCCTGCCCGCCTGGCCTGAAAGCGTGAGGTTGGGAAACCAAGCCTTCTGCGCCACGCCGATCTGCGCATTGGCCGCCTCCACCTGGGACTGTGCCGCGGCTAGGTCGGGCCGGCGCTGCAGCAGTTGCGCCGGAATGCCAGGGGGGATAACAGGCATCGTGGGCAGCGCGTCGACGGCCAGCAGCGAAAAATCGGCGGGCGCCTTGCCCACCAACGCGGCGATAGCGTCTTGGAGTTGCACACGGGTGACGCCCAAGTCCGTGCGGCTGACCTGCGCCTGCAGCAGTTGTGTGCGCGCCAGCGCCACGTCGGCGGCGGTATCCACGCCCGCCTTGTAACGGTTTTCGGTGAGTTGCAGGGCGCGCTGATAAGCGACCACGGTAGCCTGCGCCAAGCGGGTCTGCGCGTCTACGGTGCGCAGTTGCAGATACGCGGCAGCGAGCTGGCCCTGCAGGCTAAGCAGTACGGACTGCAGTGTCGCGGCGCTGGCCGCGGCGCTGGCCATGCCCGCTTGTACCTGCAAACGTACCCTGCCCCATAGATCAAGCTCCCAACTTGCGCTGAGCGAGGCGCTCAAGCTGTTCAGGATACGGCCGGGTACCGCCACGTTGTTACTGGAGCCGGGCGACTTCGACCGTGTGGCCGAGCTGCTGGCCGACACAACCGGGTAGTAGGCCGCCTGCGCCTGAGCGAT
>NCBI01000007.1 GCA_002255365.1 Chromatiales bacterium 21-64-14 | reverse complement strand
TCCGTAGGTTCCCTTCGGCAACCTCCTATGTGACATCGTTATAACTACAAAAAATTAATTACGCAAAATTACATCAGTGACACGATTCCAATCGAGGGCATTGCGATAATAATATTGTTTTTAAAGGATGTTATAGGACATTTCTGGGATTGGGGCAGAGGCCCGGTGTCATGGTATTTTACAGATTTCGTCAACGGCGCCACTACGCAATCCATCCCCAGCGTGCAACCACGTGATATACCGTCTGAAACGTACGGCTGGCCCCGTTGTTGCATTCCCCCCGATGAAACTGCCGCTTCCCCGGTCTTTGCAGATTGCGGGGGTCAGAGACAGCAGAAACTTCGATCCACATGCATCAGGTCTGTCCGGAGATCTATCCCCGGGCAGGCTCTTGGGGGGAAATCAGACCATGAATACGCGCAGAAAGCTCACGGCAGCAGCGCTGCTCTCGCTGGGACTCGGGCTGGGGGCCCAGTCCGCCAGCGCCGTCCCGTTCACCCAGTGCCCCAGCATCGGGGCCAGCCCTTCGTGTTCAATCTTGTTCACCTTCGGGTCGGGGGGCTCCGTCACCACTCAGACGGATCCCAGCGTGGGCCCTTACGACAGCAGCGATGACGCATTAGTAGGCGTGCAGAATAACTCTGGCGGCGTGATCAACTCCCTCACCCTCACTGGTTCCAGTGTGTTCGGGGGCATCTTCGCGTTTGAGGGAGACGGACTCTCGGTCTATACCGGCACCCCCTATGGGCCCACTGGATATGAAGGACCCAACACCTCCTTCAGCGGCATCAATACGGCGAAGACTACCGGTACCGTAAACTTCACCGGTGGCTTGGCCAACGGCGCCAGCGCCTACTTCAGCCTGGAGGGGAGTCCCAGCGCCATCACCTCCGGGGGCGGTATAACCCCCACCGGGGGCGGAACCCCGAGCGTGCCGGAACCCGCGACCCTCGCCCTGCTCGGCATCGGCCTTCCCGGGCTGGGCTTCATGGCCCGGCGCCGCAAGGCCCGCGTCTAACCGAAAATCCTGCGGACGATTGCAGCCACGGCGGCCCCTTGGGCCGCCGTTTTTTCTATCGGGAGGCGCCCCACCGCACCGGCGCTATGGCCGATGGGGACGAACGGCGTGCCGCTTACCGGCGCGCGGGAACTTGCCAGCCACCGCCGCGGGCCCGTACCCTGTGGGGCCCGGACCGGATCTCAGATCCCTCGATGAAACCCGCACGGAATCAGCCCTGTCCCTGCGGCAGCGGCCGCAAGTTCAAACACTGCTGCGGCGCCGCCAAACCAACACCGAATCCGGCGCCGCCGCAGTCCTCCGCTGCCCTCCAGCGGGCGCTGGCGCTGCACCGTTCCGGACAACTGGCCCAGGCCGAAACGCTATACCGTCAAGTACTGGAATCCGACCCGCGCCATCCCGGCGCGCTTCATCTGCTCGGCGTGATCACCGGTCAGCGCGGTGACCCGGCCGGCGCCGTGACCCTGATCCGCCGCGCCCTGGCCATCCAGCCCCGCCTTCCAGAAGCCCATAACAATCTCGGCTTGTTTCTGCAGGCCCAGGGGGACTGGGACGCGGCCGCCACCGCGCACCGCGCGGCCCTGAAGCTGCGGCCCGACTATGCCGAGGCCCACAACAATCTGGGCAACGCCCTGCGCGCGCAGGGACAACTGGAGCAGGCGGCGGCTTGTTACCGACAGGCCCTGGTCCTGCAACCCCGCTACGCCGAAGCGCACCTCAACCTCGGTCTCGCCCATCATGCGCGCGCCGCGCCGGAGGCGGCCGCCGCGTGCTATCGCAGCGCACTCTCGATCCGCCCGGAGTTCGCCGACGCCCACCACAACCTGGGGCTGGCGCTGCAGGATCTCGGGCAGATCGATGAAGCCGAGCGATGCTACCACGCCGCCCTGGCCCTGCAACCGCAGCGCGCGGAGGCTCATAACAACTTGGCCAACCTGTTACGGAGCCGCGGACAATTGCCGGATGCGGTCGACGCCTACCGCCGGGCCCTGGCGGCACGCCCCGCTTACGCCGAGGCCCGGTGCAACCTGGGCGTGACCCTGAGCGACCTCGGCCATTGGGCAGAGTCCGCAGCGCAATACCGGGAGGCGCTGCGCACGGAACCGGCCTGCGCGCCAGCGCACTGCGGTCTCGGCCGGCTGTTCCACGCGCAGGGTGCGTTCCAGGAGGCGCGGTCCTCGTACCGGGAAGCGATCCGGGTGCGACCGGACTATGTGGAGCCCTATTGCGGCCTGGTACGCTGTGGGCCCACACGCGCCGAGGACGGCCCGTTGCTGACCCGGATGGAGGCGCTGGCCGGGGATCCGGGGCGGTCGCGCAACGAGGCCATCGATCTCCACGCCGCGTTGGGCAAAGCCTACGACGATCTGGCCGCGTACGACCGCGCCATGGCCCACATCCAACGCAAGAATCGATTGGAAGCGAGCGACGGTGCCTTCGATCGGGAACGGCACCGGGCACGGATCCGCGCATTGACCACCACCGCCGCGGGCGCGGGTCCCGGCATGGACTCGGAACTACCCGTCCTCATCGTCGGGATGCCGCGCTCCGGCACCACCCTGGTCGAACAGATCCTCGCGCGCCATCCCGAGGTGGGTGTCGGCGGCGAACTGGAGTTCTGGGCACGGTGGGAATCCCGACACATGCCGGAGCCGCAGACCCCACCGGATCCGGCCGCGACCCGCGCCGCCGCCGGTGACTATCTGACCCATCTGCAAGGACTGGCCCCCGGTGCCGCGCGGGTGACGGACAAGTTGACCACCAATTTCCTGCGCCTCGGACTGATATGCCATCTGTTACCCGGCGCACGCATCATCCACTGTCGGCGTGACCCCCTGGATACCTGCTTGTCGGTCTACTTTACCCGCTTCGCAAGCGCCCACCCCTACGCCCATGACCTGGACGACTTGGCGTTCTACTATGCAAGCTACCGGCGACTCATGGTCCACTGGCAAACCCAACTGCCCCCGGAACGCTTCCTGGAAGTGGACTACGAGGACTTGGTGACGGAACCCGAGGGCATGGCCCGGCGGCTGGTGGCCTTCTGCGGATTGGCATGGAACCCGCGCTGCGTGGGCCCGAGCGTTGGCGCGCGCGCCATCCGCACCGCCAGCAAATGGCAGGCACGCCAACCGGTGTACACCACCTCCGTGGGGCGTTGGCGGCACTATGCCCGCTGGCTGGAGCCGCTGCAGGGACTGCGCGCGGGGGACATTGGCCCCTGACGGCGGTGCTGCCGCACAGGGTCCGCCGTGGCGGCCTCTGGCACGCGGGCGCAGCCGTCCGGTCCCGAAAAAAAGCCCCCGCGCGTGGCGGGCCTTCGACACCAGCGTGATCGCACTGCCGTCCGGGGCGGTGTTGATCCCGGTCCAGAGACTGGTGTCGTAGCCGGTCCAACTGTTGTGCGCGGCGGTGTACCAGTTGCTGATCCCGCTCGAGGTCAAACCCTGATTGATCGGGAAGCCCGCGTAGGTGGCGGGGATGGTAACGGTATTGTTGGATTTTCCCGTTTCCGTCCCCAACCCCGTCAAGCTCGCGAGAATGTTGCCACCCTCTGCCGAGTAATGGGACGAATCGGCGCCCAACAATACCGCCCCCATCCCCGTGCCGGAGCCGGCCCAATTGACGGCGTCGATCAGGAATCCCTGCGGGCCATTGAAATTCGCGGGTCCGGGATGGTTGAGGTAATGCCAGTCGGCGTCCTGACCGGTGACCATCACGCGACTGCCGAAGGTCGGGGCGGCACTGACAAGCGCGCCGTAGTTCGGATTGATATTCCAAGACCCCTCCGGCGAGGCGACGACCAGGGCATTGTAGCTGCCGGTGGGCATGGCGCCGCTGTCCCAGTAGGTGATGGACCAGCTGTTATGGCCCGGCGCCGCCGCCGCTTGGCCAACGAGGTTGGAAATTGTTGATTGGTAGGCGGGGGAGTTCGCCACGCCCCCGGTGTACCAGAGCACGTTGATCGGTCCGGCTTGAACCGCGGTCGCAGCCAGGGTTAATAGCACGGCAGATGACAGATTCAACCATCGTTTCATGACTTGCTTCCTCTCAGCGCTTCGTTGTTTCCGGTCCGGTACCGGTGTGCCGGATCGTTCTAAGGTCTTCACCGCGGTCGGGTCCTAATCGGCACCGGTGACCCTCGCAACCGACCATGCCCCTGGAACGGATGGGGTGTCCGGATCCCTGCAAAGCAAAAATCGAGCCAATCTATTAAATTATATAAAAACATAATGTTGCGAGTATCGGCCCGGCGCGCGTGCGTTTCGATGGCCGGGGCTGTAAAAACCGCTGACACCCGGCATCTGTGGCACGCCGACTAAAAAACAATAAATATCTTAAAAACATGATCTTATTCGTCGCATACCGAACCACGGGTGGGGCTGGCGCGAACCCGTGCCAACCATGACACGATCTATAGTGACAACGGTGTCTTACGGGTTAGTTTTTTCTATAGCCGATTGTCTACACGAAAGATTACGGCGCCCGAGATGTGTAAAGAACATTGACACCCCGAGCATCTGGCACGCGACGCCCAAACCGATCCATGCACCGGTCCGCCGCCACCCCTCGCAGTGCCGCGCAAATCGCGCTTTAATGGGCCGTCGCACCTGATCCGGCCCCCGCGCCGGTAGCGCTTTCCGGGGACCGGGTCACTGGCGGGCGAACCGGCCGCGACCAAGGACGTTCACCGATGGAATGGGCACTGGATTCCGTGTTCCTTTCGCGCCTTCAATTCGCGCTCACGGCGATCTTTCACATCCTGTGGCCGGTACTCACCATCGGTCTGTCGGCCTTCCTGGTGATCGCGGAGGCGCTCTGGCTCAAGACCCGCGACCCCGCCTACTACCATCACGCGCGCTTCTGGGCGCGGCTGCTGCTGCTCAATTTCGGGGTCGGGGTGGTGAGCGGCCTGCCGCTGGAGTTCGAGTTCGGCACGAATTGGGCACCGTTCTCCACCGCCATGGGCGATTTCTTCGGCAACATCCTCGGTTTCGAAGGCGCCATGGCATTCATGCTGGAGGCAGGTTTCCTCGGCATCATGATGTTCGGGTGGAAACGCGTGGCGCCGGGGATCCACTTGTTCGCCACCATCATGGTCGCGCTGGGGGCATCGTTGTCGGCGTTCTGGATCATGGTGGCCAACTCCTGGATGCAGACCCCGGCGGGCGGACAATTCGTCGATGGCCATTTCGTGGTGACGAGCTATTTCGACGCCATCTTCAATCCGGACATGCCCTGGGGCACCTCGCACATGTGGGTGGCGTGTCTGGAGACCAGCCTGTTCGTAGTCGGCGGCCTGAGTGCCTGGTACGTGCTCCGGAACCGCGAACCGGTGTTCTTCGCCAAATCGCTGCGCATCGCGGTAGCCGCCGCAGTGCTGATCGCGCCCCTGCAGGTCTTCCTCGGTGACGGCAGCGGCGTGGCGGTCTTCGCGCATCAGCCCGCCAAGGGCGCGGCCATCGAGGGGCACTGGAACACCAACCCCCCGGGACAGGGCGCACCCTGGGCGGTGCTCGCCTGGCCCAATCGGGATGCCCAACGCAACGACTGGGCGCTGGAGATCCCGAACCTGCTGAGCCTGCTCGCCACCCACAGCCTCGACGGACGCGTGCTCGGACTGCGTGCGTTCCCACGCAAGGACCAACCGCCAGCGCTGCCGCTGCTGTTCTACAGCTTTCGCGTGATGGTGGCCATCGGCTTCTATTTCGTCGGCCTGATGCTGTGGAGCCTGTGGGTGTGGTGGCGCCGGGGCCTGAGCGCCGACAGCCTGCGTCCGCGCCGCTGGCTGCTGCGCGCCTGGGTAGCCGCGATCCCCATGGGCTACGTGGCCGTGGAGGCGGGCTGGATCGTGCGCGAGGTCGGCCGCCAGCCGTGGATCGTCTACGGCGTGCTGCGCACCAGCGCGGCGGCCTCGCAACTGCCCGCCTCCACCGTGCTGGCGTCGCTGCTCGGATTCGCGGCGATCTACGCCACGCTGCTGATCGTCACACTGCGCTTCGCCGCGCGCATCCTGCGCCGCGGCCCGGACCTGTCGCTGCCGCCGCCGGAACCGCCGGGCACAGCGGGCGACGCGGAGCATTCCGCGCTCGGCCTGACCCCACGGCGCGGGGAGACCTGACGATGGATTCCGTGCACCTGTTTCTGGCGGATATCTGGTTCTTCCTGCTGGGACTGATACTGGTCCTGTACGTGGTGCTGGACGGCTTCGACCTGGGTGTCGGCATCGTCTCGCTGTTCGCGTGCGACGAGCGTCGGCGCGGGATCATGATGGCGAGCCTGAGCGGCGTCTGGGACGCCAACGAGACCTGGCTGGTGTTGCTGGGCGGGGCGCTGTTTGGCTCCTACCCGCTGGTCTACGGGGTAGTCCTGCACGCGCTGTACGTGCCGATCATGCTCATGCTGTTCGCGCTGATCTTCCGCGGGGTCGCCTTCGAGTTCCGTGAGCACGCGCGGCGCAAGCTGCCGTGGAACCTTGCCTTCGGGTTGGGCAGCCTGCTCGCCGCCCTCGCCCAGGGGTTCGCCCTGGCCGGCATCCTGCAAGGGATCCCAGTATCCCAGGGCCGGTTTGCCGGCGGCCCCTGGGACTGGCTCACCCCCTTTTCGGTGCTGGTATCGGTAGGGGTAGCCTCCGGCTATTCCCTGCTGGGTGCCACGTACCTGATCATGCGCACCGAAGGCGAGATCCAGGCGCGTAGCTACCGCCGCGCGGCGGTGTCGGCGGTGGTGACCCTGGTGGTAGCGGTGATCGTCACCCTGTGGACTCCGCTGGTACATCCGTTCGTGGCCTACAAATGGTTCAGCGCACCCTATATGTTTTACATCGCGCCGCTACCGGTGTTCGCGTCGTTCGCGTTCCTGATGTTGTTCCGCGCCCTGCACCGGCACCGGGAACGCGCACCGTTCTTGTGGAGTCTGGCGATCTTCGTGACCTCCTTCGTCGGCCTTGCCATCAGCCTGCACCCGTTCCTGGTGCCCCCCAATCTGACTCTGGCCGATGCGGCCTCCTCCAAGACCTTGGTATTCATGCTCACCGGCGTGGGGATGCTGCTGCCGATCATGATCATCTACAACAGCTATCAGTATCTGGTATTCCGGGGCAAGGTGCGTCATACCCACTACGCGCGCGAAGAGAACTGAGATCCACCGGACCCGGGTGGCGTATAGTGGCCATCACCAACCACGCATACCCGGATTACCCGCGGCGCGCCGGCATCCCGGGAGGGCAGCACCCATGCCGATCTATGAGTACCAATGCGAGGCCTGCGGGCACCGGCTGGAGACCTTGCAGAAGATGAGCGAGGCGCCGCTCACGGAGTGCCCGGCGTGCCACCAGCCGCGCTTGCGCAAATTGGTTTCCGCCGCGGGCGTGCAGACCGGGGGTGGCGGCGCGCGCCCCGGTGCCGGCAGCGCGGCACCCGGTGGCGAGCGCCTGTTCAAGATGGCGCACCAGGACTTCCGGTCCAAGACCTGTCACGGGGGCGGGAGCGGGAAGAAGGGCGGTGGCGGCGCAGCCTAGCCCGGCGCCTGACGGCCCAGATAGTATTCCGCCAGGGGCAGATCCTCGGGGCGGGTGATCTTCAGGTTGTCACCGCTGCCCTCCACCAGCCGCGGGCGGTGTCCGGACCACTCCATGGCGGCGGCCTCGTCGGTGACCAGGAAGCCGGCCGCGATTGCCGCCTTCAGTGCGGCACGCAGGGCCCCGAGCCGGAACATCTGCGGTGTCAATGCGTGCCAGAGCCCGTCCCGGTTCACGGTGTCCAGCACACGCCGGTCGGCGGACGCGCGCTTCATGGTATCGTGCACCGGCAAGGCCAGCAGTCCTCCGACCGGGTCCTCCGTCAGGGTGTCGATCAGCCGCGCCAAGTCCGCGACCCGCAAACACGGCCGCGCCGCGTCATGGACCAGGACCCAGTCGTGCTCGTCGGCACGCTCGGCGAGGTGATCCAGCGCGTTGAGTACCGAGTGGCAGCGCTCTGCGCCGCCGGTCACCGTGAGCAGGGTGACGGATTGGGGCGGATCGACACGCGGCCAGAGGGTATCGTCGGCGCCCAGCGCCACCACGATCCCGACGATACGGGGATCGGCGGCAAGGCGGTTCAGGGTATGTTCCAGGACCCGGCGGCCCGCGAGTTCCAAGTATTGTTTGGGCAACTCCGCGCCCATGCGGGTGCCCTTACCCGCAGCGGGAATCACGCCCCAGTAGCGTGGCCGGTTCATCATGGGCACTATGGCCGCCGGGACCACGCCGACGACCGGAACACCCATCGTCCCGACGCGAACTCCGCACCGTGCCCGCGCCGATCGTCGGCCCGACTCCGGGCACCGCCACACCCATGCACGCCGTCGGCCGCAAGCACCCGTGCCGGGGCCCGCGGCCAGCGCGGCGGATCAGTCCCGAGGCCGGCCACCGCCTGCGCCCACCACCTGGAAGAAGGTCTCATCCTTGCCGATCAGCCCCAGACCGGTCCGCGCCCGCTCCTCCACGGCGGCCAGCCCGTGCTTTAAATCCAGTACTTCGGCGGTGAGCGCTTGGTTGCGCTCCGCAAGGGCGTGGTTCTCCAAGCGCTGGGCCCGGTCCGCTGCGCGCAACTGCGCGACCTCAGCGAAACTGCCCTCGCCCACCCAGAGTCGGTACTGGAGCACCACCAGCAGGACCACCAGCAATCCAAAAATCGCTTTCATAAGGGCAAGCCGCCCTCGCTTCATCAGGATCAGTTACCGAACAGCCCGCGCCAGCGCGATCGGTTCGGTCCCGGGCACCGCACCCCTTACCGCACACGCAGATGCGGGAACGCGCCCTGCCCGGCGTAGCGCGCCGCAGTGCCCAATTCGTCGGCGATGCGCATCAGCCGATTGTACTTCGCGACCCGGTCGGAACGCGACAGAGACCCGGTCTTGATCTGGGTGGCGCTGGTGCCGACGGCAAGGTCGGCGATGGTCGTGTCCTCGGTTTCCCCGGAACGATGCGAGATCACCGCACCGTAGCCGGCGGCGCGGGCCATGTCCACCGCCGCCAAGGTCTCGGTCAGGGTGCCGATCTGGTTGGGCTTTACCAGGATCGCATTGGCGACACCCGCGTCGATGCCGCGGCGCAGGATCTCGGTATTGGTGACAAACAGGTCATCGCCCACCAATTGGACGCGCGCGCCAAGGCTGCGGCTCAGCAGGCCCCAGCCTTCCCAATCGTCCTCGGCCATGGCGTCTTCCAGAGACAGGATCGGATACTGGTCCACCCACGATGCCAAGTACTCGACGAATTCCGCCGCAGTGAAGCTGCGCCGTTCCGACGCCAGATGATACCGGCCATCCCGGTACAACTCATTGCTCGCCGCATCGATCCCCAGGCACACGTCCACGCCGGCACGGAAACCCGCGCGCTCGATGGCCTCCAGGATGAGCTCGATGGCCGCCTGGTTGGAGGGCAGATCGGGGGCAAAGCCGCCTTCGTCGCCCACACCCGTGGCCAGACCGCGGCCCTGGAGCACCTTTTTCAGTGCGTGAAACACCTCGGCACCGTAGCGCACCGCTTCGCGCAGGTCCGGCGCACCCACCGGGATGATCATGAACTCCTGAATATCGACGCTGTTATCCGCATGAGCCCCGCCATTGACGATATTCATCATGGGCACCGGCAGCTCCAGATCACCGTCGCCACCCAGGTATCGGTAGAGGGGCAGGTCCCGTTCCCGGGCGCCGCCGTGGGCGGCGGCCAGGGATACCGCCAGAATCGCGTTGGCGCCGAGGCGCGACTTGTTGGCGGTGCCGTCCAGTTCAATCATGATCCGATCCAGCCCCTCCTGGTCCTGCACGCTACGCCCAAGCAGCGCCGGGCGGATCTGCTGGTGCACGTTGTCCACCGCCAGGTGCACGCCCTTGCCACCGTAACGGCGCGCATCCCCGTCCCGGAGTTCCACGGCCTCGCGGGTGCCGGTGGAGGCACCGGAGGGTACTGCGGCGCGGCCCACCGCGCCCGAGCCCGTGAGGACCTCGGCCTCCACCGTAGGGTTGCCGCGGGAATCCAGGATCTCCCGCGCCCGGATATCGATGATCTGCGACATTCGACCTTTATCCCTATTCAATCTAACGAGTCACCCGGCGCGCCGGGGTCAGCGTCCGGGCAACTGTTGTTCCACGAGGCCGCGTGCCTTGACGGACTCGTCCAGCACCTTGAGGGTCTCCAGCAATTCCTCCATCAGCGCCAGCGGCCATGCATTGGGACCGTCGCTCAGGGCGCGTTCTGGATCCGGATGAGTCTCCATGAACACGCCCGCGACCCCGGCCGCCACCGCTGCCCGGGCCAATACCGGCACGAACTCCCGTTGCCCGCCGGAGGCGTCGCCATGCCCGCCGGGGAGCTGCACTGAATGAGTGGCATCGTACACCACCGGGCAACCGGTCTCACGCATCACCGCGAGGGAACGCATATCCGATACCAGGTTATTGTATCCAAAGCTGGCGCCGCGCTCACACACCAGGAGTTGCGCGCCGCCGGCGGCGCGCGCCTTCTCCACCACGTTATTCATTTCCCACGGGGACAAGAACTGTCCCTTCTTCAGATTGACCGGCCGCCCCTGGCGCACCACATTTTGAATGAAATTGGTCTGTCGGCACAGAAAGGCGGGGGTCTGAAGGACATCCACGACCGCGGCCACCTCCGCCAGGGGCGTATCCTCGTGCACGTCGGTGAGCACCGGAACACCGATTTGGGCACGCACTCGTTCCAGGATCCCCAGACCCGCCTCCAGGCCCAAGCCGCGAAAACTGCCGTGGGACGAACGATTGGCCTTGTCGAAGGACGATTTGTAAATGAAGGGTACCCGCAACCGGTCGGTCAGCTCCTTGAGCCGCCCCGCGGTATCCAGGGCGAGCTGCTCGCTCTCTATCACGCACGGGCCGGCAATGAGGAACAGCGGGCGATCGAGCCCTACGTCGAAACCGCACAGCCTCACGCGTCCACCGCCTGCCCGGTTGCGATCCGGCGATGGCTACGGGCAGCGCCGATGAACCCGGTGAACAGCGGGTGGCCGTCACGCGGCGTGGAGGTGAACTCTGGGTGGAACTGGCAGGCAAGGAACCAGGGATGGTCCGGGATCTCCACGATCTCCACCAGATTTCCGTCCATGGAGTTGCCCGCCATGCGCATGCCCGCCTGCTCCAACGCCGCACGGTACCGGTTGTTGAATTCGTAGCGATGCCGGTGACGCTCCACGATCACGTCTTTTCCAAAGGTACGATGGGCCAGGGACCCCGGCTGGAGCCGGCACGGTTGGGCACCCAGACGCATGGTACCCCCCAGATCGGAATCCGCGCTGCGCCGCTCGACGGTACCCTCCGAGGTCTGCCATTCAGTAATCAACGCGATTACCGGATGCGGCGCGTCGGTACGGAACTCAGTGCTGTGGGCCCCGGACAGCCCGGCCTGGTTGCGCGCGAACTCGATCACCGCGGTCTGCATGCCCAGGCAGATGCCCAAATAGGGGATCGCGTGTTCCCGGGCGTAGTGCGCGGCGCTGATCTTCCCCTCCACACCGCGTTCCCCAAAGCCTCCGGGGACCAGTATCGCGTCCATCCCCTCCAGACAGCTGGTACCCGTCTGCTCGATGTGCTCCGAATCCACGTATACGATTTGGACCCGGGTGCGGGTCTGGATGCCCGCGTGTATCAGGGCCTCGTTCAAAGATTTGTACGCATCGACCAAGTTGACGTACTTGCCCACCATGGCGACTCGGACCTCCGCCTCGGGGTGGGCCATGGCGTCAACGACGCGCTCCCACTCCGTCAGGTCGGCGGGAGGCACCTGGAAGCCGAGCTTCTCCACCGCGATGTCGTCCAGTCCCTGGTTGTGCAGGTGGAGGGGAATCTCATAGATGCTGTGCACGTCAACCGCGGAGATCACCGCACGCTCCTCCACGTTGGTGAACAACGCGATCTTGCGCCGCTCGTCGCGGGGCAATGGACGGTCGGCCCGGCACAACAGGATGTCGGGCTGGATCCCGATGGAGCGCAGTTCCTTGACGGAATGTTGGGTGGGTTTGGTCTTGATCTCACCGGCGCTGGCAATGAACGGCACCAGGGTCAGATGCATGAACAGGGCGCGCTGGTGGCCCAGTTCCACGCCCATCTGGCGGATCGCCTCCAGAAACGGCAGCGATTCGATGTCACCCACCGTACCACCGATCTCCACCATCGCCACGTCGGCCCCCTCCGCCCCCGCGCGCACCCGGCGTTTGATCTCGTCCGTGATATGGGGGATGACCTGGACCGTGCCGCCCAGATATTCGCCGCGGCGCTCCTTGCGGATCACGTTCTCGTAGATCTGACCGGTGGTGTAGTTGTTGCGCCGGCCCATGGTGGTACGCACGAAGCGCTCATAATGCCCGAGGTCCATGTCGGTCTCCGCCCCATCTGCGGTGACATAGACCTCCCCATGCTGGAACGGGCTCATGGTGCCGGGATCCACATTGATGTAGGGATCCAGCTTGATCATCGTCACCCGCAGGCCGCGGGACTCGAGGATGGCGCCTAATGAGGCGGCTGCGATGCCTTTGCCCAGGGAGGACACGACACCGCCTGTAATGAAAATATATCTGGTCATGGGCCGCTGGAAGAGACGGATGCAGGGCGCTTCAGAAAGCCCTACGGACGGGATTCAAACTTACCAGAACACGCCACCTTCCACAATCGAAACCGCCCCCGATGTACACCGCGCCAGCAACCAACCCCGCAGCGCGGCGTGCACGCCGCTAAGTCGCTGGCTGCCAGCTGATTGTAGATTACGGCACCCCGCCCGCACCCGGACCGCGTGTCCAGGATACGGCGCGCCCGGCTTCGCCGGCGTCGGCCTGAAACGGGGCGCACACCCACCAGTCCGCTACCGCCGCCAGGACGCCGTCCAGATACACCAGCGGGATCCGGGACCGCGCCCAGGGCGGGACACCACGTTCCTGGAACAGCTTCTTGAGTGCGCGGGTGGGCGCGCCCGGGGCCGGCCGACAACCCTCGCCTCCGGCACGGAACCCCACCGTCGCCGCCTGCCCATGGCAATCCGCCAGCCGCAGCCCGCCGCCGGTGCAGGGGACAGCACGCAGGGTCCCCAATGCCCCGGGTAATTCCACCGCCGTGTCCAAATCCCAGTCCTGTCGGCAAGCCGCGGAAAATACCGGCAACGGGGCCATGGCGTAGAGGCGGTCCCGGTAGCGGCGCACCTCGGCCCCCGGCCAATGGACGCGCGGGTTGCGGTCCGGTCCGGCGTCCAGCGCCTCGGTGAGGCAACGCTCCAGATGTGCAGTGGACGGCGCCGGAAGACCCAGGGTGCGAAACCAGGCGCGCAGCGCGTTGCGCCGCCGTGCCGGCGCCAGCGCGCGCAGCCGGCTGACCCGCAGAACCTTATCACCGGGCTCCGCTACCGATGCCAGATCCTGGTCACCACAGTACTCCAGTACCGTCGCCGCCTCCGCCGCGTGAGACGCGGCCCGGGACAGAGTCCGGCTACAGGACGGCCAACGCTGGCGCAGCGCCGGCAGGATCTCGTGGCGCAGAAAGTTGCGGTCCAGACGCAGGTCGCGGTTGCTGCCGTCCTCCACCCAGGACAAGCCATGTGCCAGGGCGTAGCGGTGCAGGGACTCCCGTCGGAACCCGAGCAGGGGGCGGGCCAACCACCCGGCGCCGAAGGGCGCACAGGCAGCCATGCCGGCAAGCCCCGCTGGACCGGCGCCCCGCAGCAACTGGAGCAGCACGGTCTCCGCCTGATCGTCTTGATGATGGGCGGTGAGCAGCAGGTCACCGGGTTCGACCAGAGTAATCAGGGCGCCGTACCGGGCGCGCCGCGCGGCGGCCTCGGGACTCTCTCCAGGCCGCGGCCGCCCGTCCACGGACAGCGCCCGGAATGGAACCCCCAGGGCGGCGCACACCGCGCGGCCGTGCATCTCCCATGCGGCGGCGTCGGGTTGCAGCCCGTGGTTCACGTGCACCGCCCGCAAACCTGCCACGGCACCACGGGCCGGGCCGGTGGCCAAGGCGTGCAGCAGTACCAAGGAATCCAGGCCCCCGCTATAGGCGACCCAGTGGCCGCGGGCCGGTGGAAACCCGGCGAGGGCCCTCAGCAGTGCGTGGGGATCAAACTCCATGACGTGCGCCGCACCGTCCCCCCTGCGGGGCCCGGGACCCGGGCGCCCATGCGTCGATCACGGCGCCGCAGGGGATCAGGCCGTCTCCTTAAAACGCCCATAGGCCATCAGCCGCGCGTACCGCGCCTCCAGCAGCCGATCCAGCGGGACCTCTTCGAGGCGTTCCAGATTCTCCACCAGTGCCTGTTTCAGGCGCCTGGCCATGGTGCCGGGATCGCGGTGCGCGCCACCCAGAGGTTCGGAGACGACCTCGTCGATCAGTCCCAGTTGTTTGAGGCGTCCGGCGGTGATCCCCATGGCCTCGGCCGCCTCCGGCGCCTTTTCGGCGCTCTTCCACAGGATGGAGGCGCAACCTTCCGGCGAGATCACCGAGTAGGTGCTGTATTGGAGCATCAGCAGCCGATCCCCTACCCCGATGGCCAGGGCACCGCCGGAGCCCCCTTCGCCGATCACCGTGCACAGGACCGGCGTGCGCAAGATAGACATTTGGGAAAGATTGCGCGCGATGGCTTCGCTCTGGCCGCGCTCCTCGGCGCCGATCCCGGGGTAGGCGCCGGGGGTATCGATGAAGGTCAGCACCGGGACCCGGAAGCGTTCGGCGAGGAGCATGAGACGCAGCGCCTTGCGGTAACCCTCGGGACGCGGCATCGCGAAGTTGCGGTAGAGTTTTTCCTTGGTATCCCGGCCCTTCTGATGGCCGATGATCATCACTGGCCGCCCTTCCAGACGCGCCAGCCCGCCTACGATCGAATGGTCATCGGCGAACAGCCGATCCCCATGCAGCTCGTGGAACTCGGTGAAGATTCCACCCACATAGTCCAGGGTGTAGGGGCGCTGGGGATGGCGCGCCATCTGCGCCACCTGCCAAGTCGTCAGGGACGCGAAGATCGATTCGGTGAGGGCACGGTTCTTCGCCTCGAGACGCTGAATCTCGTCCTGGAGGTTGATGTCCTGGCCGCCGCTTACAAAGCGCAGCTCCTGGATCTTGGCCTCCAGCTCCGCGATCGGCCGTTCGAAATCGAGAAAGTTGAGATCCATGGGGTGGCGGAACGGCCTCTGGCGCCGACTCTGATGCCGCGGGGATAACGGTCGTTGTCCGCGACTATACCGAATCCGTCTCGGGGGTGGAACCGCCCGCCCCTCAATAGACGAGCTTAACCTGTTCCTGGCCGGCCAACTCCGCGAGCCGCTGCAACAACTCGTCTGTGGGCTCCACGCGCCACTGCGGACCCAATGCGATCTGGGCCCGAGCCCCGGCCCGCATGTAGTCCACCCATACCGGACAACCCGCCGCCGGCCCCGCCGTTCCCGCCTCCACCTGCGCTCCGTCGGCGGCGACCCGAAATGGGGTCAGGGCCATCGCCAGGGATTGCACGAAGCCGTTGGCCGCCTGCTGTGCACGCACCTCCACCACCAGACGCCGCAGGAATACGGCCCGCGCCTGGTTGATGTCAAGGATGCGCTCGGCGCTCATCCGGTAGCCTCCGGTATAGTCATCCACCCCCAGCGCCCCTTCCACCACCAGGAGGTGATCCTTAACCAGCAGCGGCCGGTAACGTTGGAACGCTTCGCTGAATACCGCGATCTCCATGCGTCCGCTGCGATCATCCAGGGTCAGAAAGGCGATGCGCCCGCGCTGCGTTTGCACCGTGCGCAGCGCCACCACCAGCCCCGCCAGTACGGCGGTCTGCTCCCGTAGCCGGGCACGGCCACCGCCCGCAACGGCGACACCCTCGCCCTCCGCAGCCAGGTCTGCGATGCGCGCGGTCACCACCTGGGCCAGCTCCGGCCAATAGCGGGTGATCGGGTGACCGGTGAGATACAGGCCCAGGGTCTCCTTCTCCCCGGCGAGCCGTTCATCGTCCTCCCACTCAGGCGCTGCGACGGAAACCGGCGCCCGCGGCTCGTGGACACCGGCGCCGAACAAGTCATTCTGGCCGGCCGCGTCATCCCGGGAGTGCTGCTCCGCGGCCTGCAGCGCAGCCGGTAACTGGGCCATCAGGCTGGCACGGTTGGATCCCAGGCTGTCGAGCGCACCGGAACGGATCAATGCCTCCAGCACCCGGCGGTTGGCCTTGCGCAGATCGATGCGCCGGCACAAATCGAAGAGGTCCAGGAACGCGCCGCCGGCATCGCGTTCCGACCGCATGGTCTCGATGGCGGCCGCACCTACGCCCTTGATCGCACCGAGCCCGTAGAGGATGCGCCGCTCTCCGTCCACAGTGAAAGGATAGTCCGATGCATTGATGTCCGGCGGCAGGACCTCAAGATCGAGCAGACGGCATTCCTCGATCAGTGCCACGACCTTGTCGGTATTGTCCATGTCCGAGGACAGGACCGCGGCCATGAACGCCGCGGGATGATGCGCCTTCAGCCACGCGGTCTGGTAGGAGATCAACGCATAGGCGGCGGAGTGCGATTTGTTGAAGCCGTAGCCCGCGAACTTCTCCATCAGATCGAAGATCCGCGTGGCGATTCCCTCCTCCACCCCGCGCGCCCGCGCGCCCTCCACGAAGACACTGCGCTGACGCGCCATCTCCTCCGCTTTCTTCTTGCCCATCGCACGGCGCAGCAGGTCCGCGCCGCCCAGGGTATAACCCGCCAGCACCTGGGCGATCTGCATCACCTGCTCCTGGTACAGGATCACGCCGTAGGTAGGCTTGAGTATCGGCGCCACGTCCGGGTGCGGGTACTCCACGCGCGCCTTGCCGTGCTTGCGGGCGATGAAGTCGTCCACCATCCCGGATTGCAGCGGACCGGGGCGATAGAGGGCCACCAACGCCACCAGATCGTCGAAGCCATCCGGACGCAGACGCTTGATGAGGTCCTTCATGCCGCGGGATTCGAGCTGGAATACGGCGGTGGTCTTGCACGCCTTCAGCAGCTCGTAGCTGTCGCGGTCGTCCATGGGGAGCGCCCCGATGTCCAGGGGCGGTTCCCCCCGTTCCCGGTGCTGGCGATTGATGGTGACCACCGCGCGATCGATGATCGTGAGGGTGCGCAGGCCCAGGAAGTCAAACTTGACGAGCCCGATCGCCTCCACGTCGTCCTTATCGAACTGAGTCACCGCGCTGCCGCCACCCGGCTCGCAGTACAGCGCGGTGAAATCGGTCAACGCCGAGGGCGCGATCACCACACCGCCGGCATGCTTGCCGGCGTTGCGGGCGAGTCCCTCGAGGGACCGGGCGAGCTCAATGAGACCGTTCACCTCATCGTCGGTCTCACGCAGCTTGCGCAGTTCCTCCTCCTGCTCCAGGGCCTTGTCCAGCGTCATGCCCAGCTCGAAGGGGATCAGTTTGGCAATGCGGTCCACGAATCCGTAGGGATGGCCCAGCACCCGCCCCACGTCGCGCACGACGGCGCGGGCGTTCATGCTGCCGTAGGTAATGATCTGCGCCACCTGGTCGCGGCCGTAGCGCTCCGCCACGTATTCGATGACCCGGTCACGACCGTCCATGCAGAAGTCCACGTCGAAATCCGGCATGGACACGCGCTCAGGGTTGAGGAAGCGCTCAAACAGCAGATCGTGCTGGATCGGGTCCAGATCCGTGATCCCGAGCACATAGGCCACCAGCGAGCCGGCACCGGAACCGCGTCCGGGGCCCACCGGAATGCCGTTGGCCTTGGCCCAGCGGATGAAGTCCGCGACGATCAGGAAATACCCCGGGAAACCCATCCCGATGATGACCTCCAGCTCCAGCTGGAGGCGCGCCTCATAGGCGCGCCGCCGCGCTTCCGGATCCGCGTCGGGGGCGCACGGCGGCATCCGCTGCAACCGTTCGGCGAGCCCGGCACGGGCCTCGTTGCACAGGTGCTCGTCGGTGCCCAGGCCACCGGGTACCGGAAATTGCGGCAGATAGTTTTCGCCCAGGCGCAACTGGAGATTGCAGCGGCGCGCGATCTCCACGCTGTTCGCCAGGGCCTCCGGGAGATCCGCGAACCGCTCGGCCATCTCCTGCGGGCTACACAGGTATTGCTGATCGGAATAGAGCCGCGGGCGGCGCGGATCGTTCAGCACCCGCCCGTCGTGGATACAGACCCGTGCCTCGTGCGCCTCGAAGTCGTCCCGGGCCAGGAACCGCACGTCGTTGGTAGCCACCACCGGGATACCCTGGGCCAGGGCCAGCTCCACCGCCCCGTGCAGGTATTCCTCCTCACCGTCGCGGCCGGTGCGGGTGAGTTCCAAATAGAAGCGCCCGGGGAACAGTCCGGCCCAGTACCGCAGCCGTTGGCCCGCCTGGTCCCGGTCGGCACCGCGCAACGCCTGCCCCACGTCCCCATCGCGGCCGCCGGACAGGGCGATCAGCCCCGCGCAGGCCCCTTCCAGCCATGCCCGGGCGATGACCGGAATGCCCCGGTGCTGACCCTCCCGGTAGCTGCGCGTCACCAGCCGCGTGAGATTCCGGTAGCCAACCTCATTCTGGCACAACAGCACTAAGCGTGATGGGCCGCGGCCCATGGCCCGTTCCTCGATCCAAGCCTCCACCCCGAGCACCGGCTTGATGCCGGCGGCGAGCGCCGCCCGGTAGAACTTCACCGCCGCGAACAGGTTGCCCAGATCGGTCACCGCCACCGCGGGCATACCGCGCGCGCGCACCGCCTGGACCAGCTCGGGTACCCGCACCAGCCCGTCCGCCAGTGAGTATTCCGTGTGCAGGTGGAGATGAACGTAGTCGGTCATGGCGTCCTATTGTACTGCACCGTGCCGGGGGCCGAGACGCCGCCACCCAGGGCCGGCCTCCACCCCGGCCGATAAGCGGCCGCGTTTGCGCAAGCCATGGATCAGCCCAGGGAAATACCTGTTATGGCCGCGGCGTCAGGGGCCCTATCCGCACCGCGCCGATCGTTTCGGCCGGCCCCTGGGCCGCTCGCGGATGCGCGGGCGCCACGGCGCGGCCGACGGATTGAGAACTGACGACTGCGTGGCCGCGAGACGAGGCCCGGATCCGGTTGACAACCCGGGTCAGCGCCCGGCCGCGCGTTCAATCCGCGCCCGCACCGGACCAAACGAGCTGCGATGGATGGGACTCACGCCCAGACGCTCCAAGGCCGCCAAGTGCTCCCGGGTGGGATAGCCCTTGTGACGCGCAAACCCGTAGCCCGGAAAATGTTCCTCCAGGCCAACCATCTCTGCATCCCGGGCTACCTTGGCCAGGATCGAGGCCGCGCAGATTTCCGGCACCCGCTGATCGCCCCGAACTACGGCCTGGGCCGGCACCGCCAAGTCCGGGCAGCGGTTCCCGTCCACCAGCACCCGGTGCGGCGGCGGAATCAAGGCAGCGACCGCGCGCTGCATGGCCAGCAACGTCGCCTGGAGGATATTGAGCCGGTCGATCTCCTCCACCTCGGCACGCCCCAAAGACCAGCAGCGGGCGCAGGCGCGGATCTGTTCCGCCAGCACCAGGCGACGCGCCGGGCTCAGGGCCTTGGAGTCCGCCAACCCCAGCACCGGGCGTGCCGGATCCAAAATCACCGCCGCAGTCACCACCGGGCCCGCCAGGGGCCCGCGGCCCACCTCATCCACACCTGCCACCCATACCGTGGCGCTGCCGGATCCCCACGCGTCCAGGTATCCCGCACTCATTGATCCCGCGCCTCCGGGGCCGGCTGGATCACCTGATCCAGGATCGCCGCCGCCGCTTGGGTACTGGCGTCCCGCCGCAGTTCCCAATGCAGGGCCGCGAAGCGCTCCGCAACCGCACTGCGCGCCTGAGGATCGTCCAGCCAGTGGAGCAGCGCGGCACCAAGCCGCGCGGGGACCACACCCTGTTGAAGATATTCCGGCACCAGCGCCTCCCCGGATAACAGATTAGGCAATGCGACCCGCGGAATCCGCACCAGACGCCGGACGATCCAGTAGGTGACCGGGTGGAGGCGGTAGGCCACGACCATGGGCCGTGCACACAACATCGCCTCCAGGGTCGCGGTGCCGGAGGCCACCAGCACCACATCGGCTGCCGCGAGCGCGTCCCGCGCACATCCCTCGCAGATCCGTACCGCAACCCCCGGTGAGCGGGCAGCGCGACGCGCCAGAGCCCGCTCGAACAGGGTCCGCGCCTGCACGTCTACCATGGGCGCCACGAATTGCAACCCCGGCCGACGCGCCAAACACCACTGGGCGGTGGCGATAAACGGGGCCGCAAGGCGGCGCAACTCCCCGCCCCGGCTACCCGGCAACAGGGCGATGGTCTCCGCGTGCGGATCCAGCCCCAAGCGTGCGCGGGCCGCGGACCGCTGGTCGTCATCCACGGGGATTTCATCCGCCAGTGGGTGGCCCACGTAGCGTACCGGAACCCCGTGGCTGCGGTAGAACGCCGCCTCGAATGGAAATAGGGTCAGCATCAGGTCCACCGCGCGCCGGATGGCCTGTACCCGCCCCTGCCGCCACGCCCAGACCGAGGGGCTGACATAATGGACCGTGGGGATCCCCAGGGACTTGGCGCGACGTTCAAGCCCCAGGTTGAAATCCGGCGCGTCGATCCCGATCAAGGCATCGGGTGGATCGAGGCGCAGCCGCCGAAGCAACTCGCGCCGCAAGGCCACGAGCCCCGGTAGACGTGTGAGCACTTCCGCCAAACCCATGACCGCGAGCCGGTCGGCGGAAAACCAGACCCCGCACCCGGCCGCCTCCATGCGCGGCCCGGCGACCCCTTCAAACACCGCCCCCGGCACACGCTCACGGAGCGAGCGGATCAGTCCCGCGCCCAGCAGGTCCCCGGAGGCCTCCCCGGCCACCAACACGATACGGGTCATCCGCCCTGTGCTCCGCTGTTAGCCCGGGACCCGGCACGACCGCCATCGGGCCACAACCCGGAGATCAGCGTGCGATACTGCGCGTGGTGGTCTCCAGGAACTCCACCAGTGGCAGCACTTCGGGGTGGTCTTCGGCCATGCTCCGCAGACGCCCGATGGCCTCCTCGAGCCGAAGTCCTGCGCGGTATAAAGTCTTATAGGCCTGACGCAGGATTTCGATGCTCGCGGTGGAGTAGCCACGCCGCCGCAGCCCTTCGCTGTTGATCCCATGGGGACGTCCGGGCTGGCCACGCACCGTCACATAGGGCGGAACGTCCTTGTGCAGGCCGGTGCTGTAGGCCGTAAAGGCATGCGCCCCGAGGCGGCAGAACTGATGCACCAGGGTAAATCCTCCGAGGACCACGTGATCGGCCACCGTCACGTGGCCGGCCAGCGATGCGCCGTTGGCAAATATGGTATGGCTGCCTACTTGGCAATCATGGGCGATATGCACGTAGGCCATGATCCAGTTGTCATCGCCGATCCGTGTGGTTCCACCACCCTGGACCGTCCCGCGATTGAATGTACAGAACTCCCGGATCGTGTTGCGGTCGCCGATCTCCAAGGCGGTAGGCTCGCCGCCGTATTTGGTATCCTGGGGCATCTCGCCTAGGGACGAGAACTGGAAGATCCGGTTGTCCCTCCCGATGCGGGCCGGACCGTTGATCACCACGTTAGGACCGATCCAGGTACCGGGGCCGATCTCCACGTCCGCGCCGATCACACTATAGGGACCAATGGCCACGCCTTCCGCGATCCGCGCCCCGGGATCCACGATGGCGCGCCCATCGATCAATCCGCGACCTCTTTCGCTGCGCACATCAGTTCCGCATTGGCCACCAGCACGCCATCCACCGTGGCGTCCACACTGAACCGCATCATGTTGCGTTTCCGGGCCTTGTACACCACCTCGAGGAGCAGCTGATCGCCGGGCACCACCGGGCGGCGGAAGCGCGCGTGGTCGACCCCGACCAGTAAATAGATCGAACCGTTTTCCGGACGTCGCCCCGCGCTCTCGAACGCCAGGATGCCGGTAGCCTGGGCCATAGCCTCGAGAATCAGAACCCCCGGCATCACCGGACGTTCCGGGAAGTGACCTTGAAAGAAGGGCTCGTTGATAGTCACATTCTTGACCGCGGTCAGCGATGCGCTGGGGACGCACGCGATCACACGATCCACCAACAGGAAAGGATAGCGATGCGGAAGATGTCGCATCACCGCCTGGATATCCATTTCGCCCCGCGGGGCGCCCTCTGCACTGTCCATGATCGGCACTCAGTCGTCCTTCTGCCGTGGTAAACCGGAGAGCAGCACCCGACCCTCTTCAAACCGGCGTTCCAGCTCTCTCACCCGGCGCGCGAGCTCGTCGAGGCCCCGCAACCGGGCGTGATTGCGACGCCAACGCACCGCGGGTTCCACCGCGATGCCCGACGAATACACCCCGGGGGCCGTAATCGACCGCGTCACCAGCGACATGCCCGTTATGACCACGTCGTCGGCGATCTCCAAATGGCCGGCAATGCCGACACCGCCTCCGATCATACAGCGCTTTCCGATCCGCACGCTGCCGGAGATTCCCACGCAACCGGCGATCGCGGTATAGGCGCCAATGTGGACGTTGTGAGCAATTTGGATTTGGTTGTCGAGACGCACCCCGTCTTCCAGCACGGTATCCTCCAGCGCTCCGCGGTCGATGGTCGAGTTGGCACCGATCTCCACATCGTCACCGATGCGCACCTTGCCGAGCTGGGGAACCTTGACCCATTGCCCGCCGTCGTTCGCGATCCCGAAACCGTCGCCGCCGATCACGGCTCCGGCTTGAATATGGGCGTTGCGGCCGATGGACGTACCGCGGCACAGCGTGACTCGGGCCTCCAGGCGCGATTGCGCACCGATCTGAACCCCTCCCCCAACCACGCACCCGGGGCCCAAAAACACATCCTCCCCGATCTCGGCACCGGCCTCCACCACGCAGTGCGGACCAACCCAGGCGCTGTCGTGAATCCGGCTGGCGGAACTGACCGACGCGGTGGGGTGTATCCCGTGGCGTCGCGGGTGCGGAGGCACGAACAAGGCCGCCACCCGCGCGTAGGCCAGGTAAGGGTTGTCCGAAACGATCGCCGGGCACGGGCAGGCCGGGGCATCCACCGGCCCCAGAATCACCGCCGACGCACGGGTGGAGCGCAGGTAGCGCCGGTAGCGCGGATTCGACAGGAAGGCAATAGTGCCCGGACGCGCGTCACCCAGCGGGGCCACGCCGTCGATGGCGCACGAGGGGTCGCCGCGCAATTCGCCGCCGGCACGTTCCGCCAGTTCCCCCAGCGTAAACGCCATCAATCGGATCCCCTGATCACTTGGCCGCGGCGGGCTGCTTGGCCTTCTCCCGGAGCAGCTTCAAAACTTGATCGGTCATGTCCACCCGCGGGCTGGCATACAACACACCGTCGCTGACAATGAGGTCGTAGTGCTGTTCCTTGGCGAGGGTCAAGATCGCCTGACGGATCACTTGTTCCAGCTTGCCCAGCTCGTCGTTGCGGCGGATATTGAGGTCCTCGCGGAACTCATCCTGTTTGCGCTTGAGCTCCCGGCGGTCGTTCAGTATTTCCCGCTGTAGCTTCTGCTGCTCAGGCTGGCTCATAACGGCGCCGTCGCGCTCGAGCTTCGCCTCCTGCTTCTGGATGCGCGCCTGCTCCGACTCCAGTTTTTTCTGGCGTGGGGCGAATTCCTGTTCAAGCAGGTTGCTGGCCGCCTTCGCCTGGGGCGCCTTTTCCAGCAGCGTCGCCGGATTCACGAAACCGATCTTCAACTCTGCCGCCGACACGATCCCCGGAACGGCCAGACTGGCGCTCAGGATGAGCGCCGATACCACGAGGAATCTCTTCAAGGCCTTGCCATCCTTTATCAGAAGGAGAACGGGGCACCCACCGTGAACTGGAACTGCTGTTTCCGATCGGTGCTCGATGCGTTCAATGGGATACCGTAACTGAAATTAAGTGCGCCGAAAGGTGTGAGCCAGACCACGCCGATGCCCGCCGAATACCGAAGCTCACTGGCCTTAAAGGCGCTGATATCGGAATATACATTACCTATATCCGTGAACAGGCTCAAGCGCACCGAGTGGTTCTTCGTCATGAACGGAGGTGGAAACAGAAGTTCCGCGGACCCACCTACCCGGAAACGCCCGCCCAGAGGCAGCCCATTGGAATCGGTCGGGCCCAGTGTATTGTCCTGGTACCCACGCACCGACCCGATACCCCCGGCAAAGAAATTCTGAAAGATCGGGAACTCCTTGTTCCCCGCGTACGTGGCGCCATACCCCACGTCTCCCGTAAGCGAAAAGGTCACGTGCCGGGTCAGCGGAAAGTAGTGTTGCTCTTTATAGGATACGCGGGCGAACTTGACGGTACTGCCCGGGACCGCGAGGTCCATGCTCAGTCTCCGGCGCGTCCCGCTATCCGGGAACACCAGCTGGTTTAACGTATCCCGCGACCATCCACCGGTCAGGTCCAAGGAGTTGAAAACGCTGCCGTCCCGGGCCAGAAAATCGAGCACCTGGGTGGAGGTAAAAATGCCCGTGGTCACCGTGGTATGACTCGCGCCGAATCCCAACTGAATCCGGTTGTACTCGCTCACCGGGATCCCGAAGCCAACGTTCCCGCCGACATCGCTGGTAGTATAGTTCGCGAGGTTTGCAGCCGCGGCATTGGTCTTGCGATAAAACGCGCTGAAAGAGCGGCTGACACCATCAATAGTGTAGTATGGATTGGTATAGTCGACGCTGTAGATCGTACTGAACTGGCTGTTGTTGAAGTTGACACTCACTTGGTTGCCGGTGCCAAGGAAATTCTGCTGGGTCACACTGGCATTGAGCAACACACCGCCGGTCTGCGAAAATCCAACGCCTGCCATGAGACTGCCGGAAGGCCGTTCGGTAACCTTATAATCGAGGTCGACCTGATCGGTGGTGCCCGCTACGGGATCGGTGCCCACATCGACGTGACTGAAGTAGCCCAGCCGCTGCAATCGCGCCTGGGACAGCTTGACGTTCTTGGTGGAAATCGGCGCCGCTTCCATCTGACGCATCTCCCGGCGCAGCACCTCGTCCTTGGTCTTGGTATTGCCAGTGAAGTTGATCCGTCGCACATAGGTGCGCTTGCCGGGGTCAATATAGAACGTCAAGGTGACTTGGCGCGTCTTCTTGTCGATGTCCGGAATGGTGTTGACGTTGACGAATGCGTAACCGGCGTCGCCGAGGCGAGCATTGATGGCGTCCGCGCTCGCCGTAACGGCTTTGCGGGAGAAAGTCTCGCCCTTGCGGATCACTACCAGGGGGAACAGCTGCGCCGGCTTGAGCACCAGCCGTCCGGCTAGCCGGACGGCCTTGACCGTATACTTGTGGCCTTCACTGATATTGACCGTGATGTATATGTCCTTCTTGTCCGGGGTGATGCTGACCTGGGTCGAGCTGACAGCGAAATTGATATAGCCCCGGTCCATGTAATAGGAGCGAAGGGCTTCGAGGTCCCCTGCAAGTTTCTGTTTCGAATACTGGTCGTTCTTCGTGTAGAACGAGAGCAGGTTCGGCGTGCCGAGTTTGAATAGTTTCACGAGCGTCTTTTCGGGGAAGACGTGGTTACCGACGATATTGATCTGTCGGATCTTGGCGGCCTGCCCTTCCGAGATATCGATGGCCACCCCGACCCGGTTGCGCTCCATTGGTGTCACGGTAGTCTTGACCCGCACGCCGTATTTTCCACGGCTGAAATAGAGCTGCCTGAGTTCCTGTTCGACCTGGTCCAGGGTGGATCGGTTAAACACTTGGCCGTCCGCGAGGCCTAGATCCTTCAGGGATTTCTGCAGGGTCTTGGTCTCGATGTCCTTGTTGCCGGAAAACTTGAGGCTGGCGATCGTCGGGCGTTCCGCCACCACGATGATCAGGGTATCGCCGTCACGCTCCAGACGGATGTCCTTGAAGAACCCGGTCTTGAACAATGCGCGGATCACCTTGGCGGACCGCGTGTCATCCATACGATCGCCGATCTTCAACGGCAAGTAGTTGAAAACCGTTCCAGTGGAGATCCGCTGCAAGCCATCGATGCGGATATCTTTGACGACGAACGGGGTAAACGCGTATGCCCGTACCGTGAACAACAACCCCAGCAGGCAGGTCCAGAACGCTCTACGGATCAGACGCTTCATCAGATAATGGACCGGATGCCTCAGGGTGTGATCAGCCGACGAATAATCGGCGCAGGTCATTGTAGAACGCCAAACTCATCAACAGAACCAACAGAACCATGCCGAGCCGTTGACCGGCCATCTGGACCTTCTCGGACACCGGGCTGCCTTTGACGATCTCCACCAGATAATAGAGCAGATGACCGCCGTCCAGGATCGGGATCGGGAGCAAATTAAGCACACCGAGACTCACACTGACGATCGCAAGGAACCCGAGGAACGGCGAGAGTCCCATGCTTGCACTCTCACCGGCGTACTTGGCGATGGTAATGGGTCCGCTAATGCTCCGCACGGAGGCCTCGCCGGACACCATACGGACCAGAATCTGAAGCATCCGCACCGTCATGTCCCCGGTCTTGCGGAACGCATGGCCGAGCGCTTCCGCCGGTCCGTAGCGCACCATCACCCGCACCCGCTCGAACAGGTCCTTCGGGACCCTCGGGTAGACCCCGATGCGTCCCTCGGCGCCGCCATCCGTCATCGCCTTCTGGATATCCACGACAACGGTCCGCTCGGCGCTACCGCGGCGTACGGTCACGCGCAAGGCTTGGCCGGGACGCGCGCGGATATAGCCCGCCATGGTGTCCCAGTCGAGCACCGGCGTGCCATTCAGGGCGACAATCCGGTCGCCGACCTGCAGGCCGGCCGCCTGGGCCGGGTCCCCAGGCACCAGCCGCCCGATCACTGGTGGAAAGCTTGGGTGCCACGGACGCACACCAAGGACATCCAGCAGGTCCTGATCCTTGAACAGCGCGCCGGACTTCCACGGTGGCAAGGTCCGTTCGAGTTGGTGTCCCTGCGGGTCGCGCAGGGTCAACTGCACCGGCTTATGGTCCAGGGCGGCGTCCAGCAGGGCGAAGCGCGTGGTGTCCCAGGTGGGCGTATGGTGACCATTGACCGCCACGATCTCCTCGTTGGCCATGAGTCCCGCGTGGGCCGCGGGACTGCCGGGTGCCACCGCCCCGATCAGCGGCCGGGCGCCGATCACGCCCAGCATGAACATGATCCAGTAGGCCATGATCGCCAACAGGAAGTTGAACAGGGGCCCCGCGACGACGATCGCCATGCGCGACAACACCGGCTTGCGGTTGAACGCGCGCGGCAATTCTTCCCTGGACACCGGCGCCTCGCGTTCGTCCAGCATCTTGACGTAGCCGCCCAGGGGTACCGCCGCCAGCACGTACTCGGTACGATCGGCCCCCGCACGCCAGATCCAGAGCGGCTTTCCGAAACCAATGGAAAACCGCAGCACCTTGACACCGAGGCGGCGCGCCACCCAGTAGTGGCCAAATTCGTGGACCGTGACCAGCACGCTGATGGCCGCGGCAAAGGCGGCCGCATAGAGCAGCACGTGGATCACGGAGCGACCCTCTGCGTCCAGGCTGATACGGCCCGGTCGGCGGCGACGCGCGCCACATGGTCATCGGACAGGATGACATCCAGACTGTCGGGGGCATGAAGCGGCACGCGGTCCAGTACCGACTCGATCACCTGCGGGATCCCGGTGAACGGTAGACGGCGATCCAGAAACGCCTGGACAGCTACCTCATTGGCCGCGTTCAGCACCACGGTGGCCGTGCCGCCAGCCTCGATTGCGCGGTAGGCCAAGGCAAGGCACGGGAAGCGCTCCAGATCCGGCGCCTCGAAATCCAGGCGTCCCGCCGCCACGATGTCCAATGTAGCAGCGCCGGAACTCATGCGCTCCGGCCAAGCCAGGGCGTGAGCGATGGGCACTCGCATGTCAGGCGTAGCCAGGTGCGCCAGGACGGATCCATCCACGTATTCCACCATGGAATGGATCGTACTCTGGGGATGCAGAACCACCTGCACGTGTTCCGGCGTGGTCTGGAACAGCCAGCATGCCTCCACCACCTCGAGGCCCTTGTTCATCATGGTAGCCGAGTCCACGGAGATCTTACGGCCCATCACCCAGTTGGGGTGCGCACAGGCCTGCTCCGGCGTAACGTCCTCCAATGCCGACAAGGGCGCGGTGCGGAACGGCCCCCCGGAGGCCGTCAACAGGATCCGGCTCACGCCGATACCCGCCAACCCGCCGTCGGACTGCGGCGGCATGCATTGAAAGATCGCGTTGTGCTCGCTGTCGATGGGCAACAATTGCGCCCCATACCGTGCGACCTCATCCATGAAGAGGCGCCCCGCCATGACCAGGGCTTCCTTGTTGGCCAGCATCACGCGCTTGCCGGCGCGCACCGCGGCCAGGGTGGGCAGCAACCCGGCGGCACCCACAATGGCTGCCATTACGTAGTCTGTCTGAGGCAGACCGGCCACCGTCGCAAGGCCCTCTGGCCCGCTCAGCACCCGGGTATCCACCCCCGCGTCCCGCAGCCGTTCCTCCAACCGCGACGCGGCGGCAGTCGCGCCAAGAACGGCGAACTCCGGCCGGTGCTCCCGGCAGCACGCGAACAGGCGTTCCGCATCCGTATTCGCGGTCAACGCAACAACACGGTAACGGTCACGGTGCCGCGCCAGCACGTCCAGCGTACTTTTGCCCACGGACCCGGTGGCACCCAGGACCGTGACTCCGATCATTTCGCCAATTTCAGCCATATCAATCCCAGAAGAAACACCGGCGCCGCCGCGGCAAGACTATCCACCCGATCCAGTACGCCGCCGTGCCCCGGCAGCAGAGATCCGCTGTCCTTCACTCCAGTCAGTCGCTTGATCATGCTTTCGAACAGGTCGCCGATCACCGAGTACAACACCGTCACCAGGCTCAGGCCCACAAAGGCCGCCGCCTGGGTGATAGGAAAACGAAACACCAGCCCCCCCGCCAACGCGAATACGATCGTCGCGGCGAGCGCGCCGTAGAGACCCTCCCGGGTCTTGCCCGGGCTCAGGCGCGGGGCCAGCTTCACCCGGCCCCAGTTGCGGCCGACGAAATAGGCGCCGCTGTCCGCGACCCAGACCAGACCGAGGAGATACAGCAGCCACGATGGGCCATCAGGCCCGGTACCATGGAGCGCCACCAGGGCCATCCAGGCCGGCACCAGGGTCAACATTCCCACCAGCGCCTTGACGGGCGCGGCCCAGGAAACACCGCCCGTATCACCCCGGTAGCGCGTCAGGCCCACCGCCACCATCGACCACCACACCAGGGCCAGTAGCAGTATGCCCAGGAGTCCATTCGGACGGCGGGCTACCCACCAGACGCCGAGCAGGAGCAATAGTACCAATAACAGATAGAAAATACGCGTGCCGGTCCCGCCGCAATCGGTCAGGCCGCTCCACTCCCAGGCGCCCGCCAGCACGAACACGGCGAAGATCACGCCGAGTTGCCAGCTGGATAACATGAATGCCCCCCCGCCGACCACCAGGATAAGCAACGCGGCGGTGATCAGGCGCTGTCTAAGCACCCTTGATGGCTTCCACCTGTTGGCCGGTGAGCCCAAAGCGCCGTTGGCGCTGGGAAAACCAGTCCAGGGCCTGGGCCAGCGCGCGAGTATCGAAGTCCGGCCACAGGACTTCCGTGAAATACAACTCGCTGTACGCCAATTGCCAGAGGAGGAAATTGCTGATGCGCTGTTCACCACCGGTACGGATGAACAAGTCCGGTTCGGGGACCCCATGGAGCGCCATATGATCCTGGAGCCGTTCGGGCGTGATGTCGATGGGCTGGAGCGTACCGGCCTGCACCTGCGCGGCGAGTTGGCGCACCGCCTGTGCGATGTCCCACCGGCCACCGTAGTTGCCGGCGATCACCAGGGTGAGGCCGGTATTCTCGCGGGTCAGTTCTTCGGCGTCCCGGATACGCTGCTGCAGCCGTTCGGGAAACGCCTCACGATCCCCGATCACCATGAGGCGCACGTTGTTGCGATGCAAGCGCCGTGCTTCGCGCCCCAGGGTGGAGATAAACAGTTCCATCAACAGCCGCACCTCAGCCCGCGGACGGCGCCAGTTCTCGCTGCTGAAAGCGAACAGGGTGAGGACCTGGATCCCAACGGAAGAGCACTGTTCCACTACCGCGCGCACCGCCTCGACGCCGGCCTTATGGCCCCGGTGGCGAGGCAGCCGGCGGTTCTGCGCCCAGCGGCCGTTGCCATCCATGATGATGGCGATATGCCGCGGAACTGACCGGCAGATGCGGTCGCTGACCCCTGCGGAGATCTCCTCGTGACTGGACATGATCTTTTGGTCGTACCCCGGGAGCTTGTCACGCGGCGTGTCAGGCGTTCAGGCGGCACCGGAAAACGGCGCCCGCGCGGCCTCACGCGGCACCGATGGCGTCAGATCTCGAGCAGTTCCTTCTCCTTCGCTTGCAGCACGCCTTCCACGTCAACTTCAATATAATGCGTAGTGAACTTCTGGATTTCCTCCTCCGCGCGCCGGGCCTCGTCCTCCGAAATCGTCTTTTCCTTTAGCAGGCGCTTGAATTCGTTGTTGGCGTCGCGACGGATGTTACGAATGGCGACCCGGGCGGCCTCTGCTTCCTGGCGGACAAGCCGGGTCATATCCCGGCGGCGTTCTTCGGTAAGCGGCGGCAAGGGGATGCGGATAGTGGTGCCGGCGGTGGCCGGCGTCAGTCCGAGATCGGAGGTCATGATGGCCTTCTCGACGGCGGAGACCATGTTCTTGTCCCATGGACTCACGGCGAGGGTGCGCGCGTCGATCGCGGTGACGCTTGCGACCTGACTGAGCGGCGTCTGCGCCCCATAATATTCCACCGTGATGTGGTCAAGCAGGCTGGTATGGGCACGTCCGGTGCGCAACTTCGAAAGCTCCTGCTTCAGGGCCTCGACGCTCTTGGCCATGCGCTCGGCGGCACCTTTCTTGATATCATTGACCATCGGACCCTCTCCCGCGCTCAATCCGCCGCCACCAGGGTACCCACCGAGTCACCAAGCATCAGCCGCATCAGATCCCCCGCGCGATTCATATTGAATACGCGCAGCGGAATGCCGTGATCACGGCACAGAATGATGGCGGTATGGTCCATGACCATGAGTCGCTGGTCCAGAACTTCCTGATAGCGCAACTTGGCATAGTGTACGGCATCCGGCTGTTTGACCGGATCGGCGGAATATACGCCATCGACCTTGGTGGCCTTCAGAAGCAGATCGGCGCCGATCTCAATGGCGCGCAAACTCGCCGCGGAATCGGTGGTGAAAAACGGGTTACCGGTCCCGGCCGCGAAGATCACTACCCGGGATTTTTCAAGATGGCGGATCGCGCGGCGCCGGATGTAGTCTTCGCAGACTTGATTGATCTTGAGCGCCGACATGACCCGGCACGGCACTCCCAGACGCTCGAGGGCATCCTGCATGGCAAGGGCGTTCATCACCGTCGCCAGCATGCCCATATAATCGCCGGTGGCCCGATCAATGCCCGCCTCGGCGAGGCCGACACCGCGGAAAATGTTGCCCCCGCCGATCACCAGCCCGATCTGCACGCCCAGCCCGCGCACATCGCGGATCTCGTTCCCGACTCGGTTGAGGACCTGCGGATCGATACCGAAGTCCTGGGAGCCCAACAGCGCCTCCCCGCTCAGTTTGAGCAGGATCCGGTGGTAGCTGGGCGCTGGGTCCGGCATCGGGTCAGGTCATCACGCTCGAACGATTGTCATGTAGTGGGACGTGCGACACCGGAGCTCAGGAACCTCGTGCTTGGGACATCACTTCCTCGGCAAAGTTTTCTACCTTCTTTTCAATCCCCTCGCCCACTTCGTAGCGATGGAAGCGGGTTACGGCGGCCCCGCTCTCCTTCAGGAGCTTGCCGACGCTCTTGTCGGGATCTTTCACGAAGGGTTGACCAACCAACGTCACTTCGGCCAGGAATTTCTTAAGTCGTCCCTGTACCATCTTGTCGACGATGTCTGCGGGTTTGCCGCTCTGCGCGGCCTGGGCCCGGAATATTTCCCGCTCCCGGTCGAGCAACTCCGGCGATACGTCTGTCTCGTCGATGCAGGTGGGCCGGCTGGCCGCCACATGCATTGCCACGTCCTTCGCCAGCTCGTCGTCCCCGCCGGTCATTTCCACCAGCACGCCGATCCGCGTGCCATGCAAATAAGCGCCGAGCCGCGTGCCGGAGGCGAGTTCGCAGCGCTCGAAGCGGCGTACCGCGATATTTTCGCCGATTTTGCCGATCAGCTCCTGCCGCGCGACGTTGACCGAAACTGAGTCGCCGTCGCGCAGTGGAGCGGCCAGGAGTGCCTCGAGGTCGGACACCTTCGTGTCCAGCGCACGCAGCGCCACCGCTTGGCTGAACCGTTGAAAGTCGTCGCCCTTGGCTACGAAATCGGTCTCGCAGTTTACCTCCACCATCACCGCCCGGGCGCCGTCGTCGCTGCGCACCAGAACGATAGCGCCGTCCGCAGCGACCCGCCCGGCCCGCTTGTCGGCCTTCGCGAGACCGGTCTTGCGCATATGCTCAACGGCCGCTTCCAAATCTCCGCTGGTCTCGGTCAGCGCCTTCTTGCACTCCATCATTCCGGCGCCGGTGCGATCCCGCAGTTCTTTCACGAGGGAGGCGGATATCTGCATGCTATGTCCTCTGTTGCTGGGTCGGTGGAGGAAGCGCTCAGGACTCGCCTGGCGCATCCTCCGCGCCCGCGGCATCGTCCCCGTCGGCATCGGCTGCCAACAGGTCAGGCTCCTTGACGGCCTCGGAGGCGCGGCTCGTCACCACCGCCTTCTTCTTGGGCGCGGCACCTTTCTTGCGCGGCGCAGTCTTGGGTTTCGCCGCCCTTGTGGTAGTCGGGCTACCGCTCGCGTCCAACTCGATGAATTCGTCTTCCGGCATCGCCTGGGACCGAGTGGCGCGCCCCTCCAGCACCGCATCCGCCGCGCCCGCCACATACAGCTGGATCGACCGGATGGCGTCGTCATTGCCGGGGACGACATAGTCCACTCCGTCGGGGGCGTTATTGGTATCCACGACCCCAACCACGGGGATACCCAGCTTCTGGGCCTCCTTCACGGCAATCTTCTCGTTGCCCACGTCGATCACGAAGAGCGCATCCGGCAACCCCGTCATGTCCTTGATGCCGCCGAGGCTGCGCTCCAGCTTGCCCATCTCGCGCCGTAGGCGGGTCACCTCCTTCTTCGTCAAACGCTCGAAGGTGCCGTCTTCGGTCATTACCTCCAGCTCGCGCAGCCGCTGGATGGATTGTTTGACGGTCTTGAAATTGGTCAGCATCCCACCGAGCCAACGGTAGCTCACGTAGGGCATCGCGCAGCGTACCGCATGCTCGCGGATGATCTCCTGAGCGGCGCGCTTGGTGCCGACGAACATTACGGACCCCCCCTGGGCGGCCAGACGGCCAACGAAATTCATCGCATCCTGATAGAGTGGGAGGGTCTTTTCCAGGTTGACGATATGGATCTTGTCCCGTTCCCCAAAGATGTAGGGGGCCATCTTGGGGTTCCAATAACGGGTCTGGTGGCCAAAATGCACGCCGGCCTCCAGCATCTGGCGCATGGTGACGTTCGCCATGAGGTACCACTCCTCGTTGTCTTGGGTTGAGCCTCCATACGCCCCATGAGGCAACCGACGGCGGGTCTCCGCCCTCGGCACCCGGCCCCATGTGCCGGCGTATGTGTGGGTTTGGCCGCAATGGCCGTATTGCACGGTGAAGCGGCGCTTTATACCATAAACCATCGGTGGCAACAATTGAAACCGCTGTGCGATCCGCGTATTTTGCCGGATTGCCTGCCCCCATCCCGGACTAGGCAGCCGGGCCCGGAGTCCTACGATGCCCGTTACCCTGAAGACACCGGAAGAGATTGAGAAGATGCGCGTGGCCGGTCGCCTGGCAGGCGAGCTGCTGACCATGATCGAGCCTTACGTGCAACCCGGCATCACCACCGACGAGCTGGACCGGATCTGCCACGAATACATCGTGAGCGAACAGCAGGCGATCCCCGCCCCCCTCAACTACCGCGGATTTCCCAAATCGGTCTGCACCTCAGTAAACCACGTGATCTGTCACGGGATCCCGAGCAGTAAACGACTGAAAACCGGAGATATCATCAATATCGACGTCACAGTGATCAAGGATGGCTATCACGGGGACACCAGCAAGATGTTCTTCGTGGGAGAGCCCTCAGTGATGGCTCAGCGCTTGGTCAAGGTGACCCACGAGGCCATGATGATCGGCATCCGGATGGTCAAACCCGGGGTCCGGCTGGGGGATATCGGCCACGCGATCCAGCGCCACGCGGAGCAACACGGCTACTCCGTCGTGCGCGAGTACTGCGGGCACGGGATCGGGCGGGAATTCCATGAAGATCCTCAGGTATTGCACTACGGCACCCCCGGCACCGGCCTCGTGCTCCAACCCGGCCTTACCTTTACCATTGAGCCCATGCTCAACGCGGGGAAACCGGACGTGAAACTCCTACCCGATGGGTGGACCGTGGTAACCAAGGACCACAGCCTCTCCGCCCAATGGGAACACACCATCTTGGTGACCCAGGACGCCCACGAGATTCTCACCACACGTCCCGGGAACGAGGTGTGAAGGATCCCGTCCGGGCCACCGCCCGCCCCGCGCCGCCATGACGTCCATCCCTGCGCCGCCCGCAGGCCTGGACCCCGCCTCTGTGCAGCGGGCACGCATCGCGGGTGAGCCCCCGCTGGCGATCTTCCGCCGCGCTCTGGATACCAGTGATGCCGAGCTGGCCCGGCGCTTCGCGGAGGATGCCCCTGCCGATGAGCTGGTGCATGGACGGGCACGCCAGGTGGACGGGGTACTCATCGCCGCTTGGCGCGAACTACTGGGTGGCGCTGGCCCCGACCTGGCCCTGGTGGCGGTGGGGGGTTACGGCCGCGGCGAATTGCACCCGTGTTCCGACATCGACCTCATGATCCTGGTCGCCCAGGGCGTGGACCGGGAACACCACCGCGAGGGTATCGAGCGTTACCTGACCCTGCTCTGGGACCTGGGGCTGGACGTCGGCCACAGCGTGCGCTCCGTGGACGACTGCGTGCGCGAGGCCCAGCAAGACATCACCGTGGCCACCAACCTGATGGAGGCGCGGCTCCTGACGGGGCCCGAGGCCCTCCTAGACGCCCTGCGTGCGGCCACCGGGCCGGATCGGCTGTGGCCGAGCCGCGCGTTCTTCGAGGCCAAGCGGAAGGAACAGCAAACGCGCCACACCAAGTTCCACGACACTGCCTATAACCTGGAACCGAACATCAAAGAGGGGCCCGGGGGCCTGCGCGATATCCAGATGGTGGGCTGGGTGGCCAAGCGTCACTTCGGCGCCGCCACCCTGCACGACTTGGTGGCCCACGGATTCTTGACCGAGGCGGAATACCAAGCCTTGGCGGACGGCCAGAATCACCTGTGGCGCATCCGCTTCGCCCTCCATGACCTCACCGGGCGACGCGAGGACCGGCTGCTGTTCGATCACCAAGCCGCGGTGGCGCGGCGTTTCGGTTACCAGGACGCCGATCACAATCTGGGGGTCGAGCAGTTCATGCAGGTCTATTACCGCACGGTAATGGAGCTGGGCCGTCTGAACGAGATGCTGCTGCAACTATTCCAGGAAGCGATTCTGTACGGCGACGATCCCGGCGCTCCGGTCCCGATCAACCGCCGCTTTCAAGCCCGCAACGGGTTCATCGAGGTCACCGGTCCGGACGTCTTCCGGCACTACCCGTTTGCGCTGCTGGAAATCTTCCTCCTGCTGCAGCAGCACTCGGAGCTTACGGGTGTGCGCGCCTCCACCATCCGCCTGATCCGCGCGCACCGTAAACGCATCGACGACAAGTTCCGCGCAGACCTGCGTGCCCGCAGCCTGTTCATGGAGATTTTGCGCCAGCCGCGGGGCGTGGCCCACGAACTGCGGCGGATGAACCGCTACGGCATCCTCGCGGCCTATATACCCGCCTTCGGGCAGGTGGTGGGGCGCATGCAATACGACCTGTTTCACGTCTACACGGTAGACGAGCACACCCTGACCCTGGTCCGCAACCTGCGCCGCTTTACCGTAGCCGAGTTCAGCCACGAATTTCCGCTGTGCAGCGGGCTGATTCAGCAGCTGCCCAAACCCGAACTGCTGTATATCGCGGCGCTGTTCCATGACATCGCCAAGGGACGCGGCGGCGACCACTCCGAGCTGGGCGCGGCCGACGCCGAGGCCTTCTGCCGGGCCCACGGGCTCAGCCAGTACGATACCCGCCTGGTCTGTTGGCTGGTGCGCAACCACCTGATCTTCTCCCTCACCGCCCAGCGCCGGGATATCAGCGATCCCCAGGTAATCCACGGATTTGCCCAGAAGGTGGGCGACCAAGCGCACCTGGATTATCTCTATCTGCTGACCGTGGCGGACATCCGGGCCACCAATCCGGAATTGTGGAACGCTTGGCGCCAAGCCCTGCTGCTGGAACTCTACAACGCGGTGACCCGCGCACTGCGACGCGGGTTGGAGAACCCCATCGACAAGCAGGAGCGCATCGCAGAGGCGCAGGAAGAGGCCGGCGCCGAGCTGCGCCGGCTCGGGTTGGGGGAGGAAGCGATCGACCAGGTATGGGATGAAGTGAGCGAGGACTATTTCCTGCGCTATCTTCCCGACGAGATCGTCTGGCACACCGAAGCCATTGCGGGCTGCACGGCCGCAGACCTGCCCCTGGTGCTGGTGCGACCCCACAGCACCCGGGGCGGCACCCAGATCTTTCTCTACACGGCAGAGGCGGATCACCTCTTCGCCACCGCCACCGCGGCCCTGGATCAGCTCGGTCTGACCATCGTCGACGCACGCATCATCAAGTCCCGGCACGGGTTCACACTTGACACCTACTTGGTGCTGGAGGCCGACGGTGGTCTCATCGAACAACCCTACCGGCTCGATGAGATCCGCGTCACGCTGCAACGCCGGTTGCGCACGCCGGAGCGCAGCGTCGCGGTGACGCGCCACCCGTCACGCCACCTGAAACACTTCAGCATCCCCACGCAACTGGACTTCGTCCAGGACGACAGCAACCGGCGTACGGTGATCGATCTGCTGACCGGCGATCGCCCCGGCCTGCTCTCCCAAGTCGGCCAGGCCTTCCACCGCTGCGGGGTACGGGTCCAGAACGCCAAGGTCACCACCATCGGCGCCCAGGCCAACGACGTATTCTTCGTGACCGACCTGCGCAACGAACCACTTTCGGAGGAACGGATCCGCGAACTGCGTGGCATCCTCTCCGCGGCCCTGGACCAGAACGACCCAGGGCGCAGCGTGGCGCGCAGCACACCTGCCTGAGCCCGCGCCTCAGGCCACGCCCGCCGGGCGTTCGACGAGCTCCAACGCATTCCCGTCCGGATCCCGACAAAACAAGGCGCTGCGCCCCGACCGGCTGCGGGTAAAAAAGACTCCCGCAGCCGCCAATGCCTCGGCCACCGGTGCGAGATCCGTCACCGTCAGTGCAACATGGCGGTCGCGTCCGCCGTGCCGGGCGCGACCCTCGCGCGGGTCCGGATTGTGCAGTTCCATCAGGTGCAACTGCTGATCGCCTACCGTAAGCCATGCCCCGGGGTAGCCCAGGTCCGGGCGCGCAGGGTCCACCGTCAGTCCCAACACCCCGGTATAAAACGCCAGGGCACGGGCGGTATCCTCCACCAGCACGGCTGCGTGCTGGATGCCGGTATAGCGCGCGTTCATTCCGGATGCCGCTCCTGGACCCGGGCCGCGAAATAGGCAGCCGCCATGATCAACAGACCACCCAGCCATTCCCGGGAGGTCACCACCTCCCGGGTCAGCAGCTGGGAGGAGACCGCACCAACGACCAGTTCGAACAACAGAATCACCGCGGAGCGCTGCACCGGCATATGGGTCACCCCATACTGCACCGATACCGTCATCAGGACGATGCCGAACCAGCCCAGCGCCGCAGCCCCCAGCCAAGGGCCGGCCCCGGCGGCAAGCGGCGCCGCCGCGCCCACGGCCAGCAGCCAGACCCCCGCCACCCCCGCGACCCCGACCCAGGTGACCGCCGTCTTCACTGGGATCCCCACGTCGGATAAGCGACGCACGAGGACGTTGGCAAGGGCGAAACTGAAACCGGATGAGATCGCCAGCCAATCCCCCGGCTCCCGGGGCCACGGATGCCGCAGCTCCGGGTGCCAGCTCATGAACAGTACCCCCCCCATGGCAAGGGTCAGCACCACGACAGCGCGCCGGCTCAGGGGCTCGCGCAGGACAATCCAGCCCATCAGGGACGCCCATACCGGAGAAAGGTAGAACAGCAACAGCACGCGCACTACCGTCCCATCGAGGATCGCGAGGATGAAGCTGACATTGCACCAGCCCGCCGCCACGGCGAGTGCCAGCAGGCCGAACGGCCGGCGCACAAGTTGCCCACGACCCCGCCACAGCATCACCAGCCCGGGCAGCGCGGCAGCGGAGTAGCTAACCAGGGCAGCCCATAGCCCATCGAGGCCGTGGCTCTGCAAGATCCGCAGGGGATACCAGATGACCCCCCAAAGACTGGCCGCCAACAGCAGGCTGAAAACGGGCAGCAGTGCGCGCGCGGGTTTGGTACCGGTCATGGCCATGACTTATACTACGACGCGGATCCGGGGAGTCCGGACCACCGCCGGGATGCGCGGCGCGCGCGCGGCGTCGGTACCGTCCGCGGCGCAGACCGTCCCTGAGTGGGGGCCGAACCTGGAAGCGCGGCCAGCCGCGCGCTGCATGAACCTGGAACCATGAATCCGGACCTTTCCCGTCTCCAACCCTATCCCTTCGAGCGTCTCGCGCAGCTCCTTGCGGGCGCCGAACCACCTGCGGGCCTGCGCCCCATCGCGCTGTCCATCGGCGAACCCCAACACGCCCCGCCCGCCGCCATCGCCGCGCAAATCACCGCCCAGATCGGCGGCCTCGCGCGCTATCCAAGCACCCGCGGCGCAGACACCCTGCGCGCCGCCATCGCGGCGTGGGCAAGCCGGCGTTACGGCCTCACACCGGAATTGGATCCCGCCTGCCACGTGCTGCCCCTCAATGGCACCCGCGAAGGACTGTTCGCCTTCGCCCAATGCGTCGTGGACCCCGGCACCCGGCCCCTGGTGCTGATGCCGAACCCGTTCTATCAGATTTATGAGGGTGCAGCCCTGCTCGCCGGCGCCGAACCCTGGTATATCAACCCGGCCGGCAGCGACGCGGATACACCCGATTTCGCCGCGGTCCCCGCCGCCGTGTGGGACCGCTGCCAGCTACTCTACCTGTGTTCGCCTGGCAATCCCACCGGTGCCGTGCTCGACCTTCCCACCCTGCAAGGGTTGATCGGCCTGGCCCAGGAGCACGACTTCATCATCGCCAGCGACGAGTGCTATTCCGAGATCTATCTGGATGAGGCGCGCCCACCGCCGGGACTACTCCAGGCCGCCGCCGCCTTCGGCATCGACGACTACCGGCGCTGCGTGGCGTTCCACAGCCTGTCGAAGCGCTCCAACGTCCCGGGCATGCGCTCCGGTTTCGTCGCCGGCGACCCGCAGATCCTCGCGCAGTTTCTCCGCTACCGCACCTATCACGGCGCCTCCATGGCGCCGCCGGTCCAGGCCGCCAGTATCGCGGCCTGGCAGGACGAGGAACACGTGCGGCGCAACCGTGCCGCCTACCGTGAGAAATTCGACACCGTGCTCGATATTCTAGGCGGCGCGTTGGACGTGCGGCGGCCGGCAGCGGGATTCTATCTTTGGCCGCGTACGCCAGTAGACGACGCGGTGTTCACTCGCGCGCTCTATGAGCGCCAGCACGTCACGGTGTTGCCGGGGAGCTATCTGTCCCGGGTGGCCTACGGCGAGAATCCGGGCCGCGGCCGGGTACGCATCGCCTTGGTACCGCCCATGGACGAGTGTGTGGAGGCGGCGCACCGCATCCGCGGGCTGCTCGCCGCCCTGTGACCCTACATTCCATGAACCAACCGGGAGCCATCCCATGGACGACCTGAAGAACATCATCGAAGAGGCCTTTGAACGCCGCGCGGACATCACGCCGCGCAACGTGGAGACCCACGTGCGCGAGGCGGTACACGAGGCCATCGGCCTGTTGGACACGGGCAAGGCACGGGTGGCTGAGAAGCGCGGTGCGGACTGGATCGTCAACCAGTGGCTGAAAAAAGCGGTGCTCCTCTACTTCCGCATCGAGGACAACAACTTCATGAAGGGCGGCTTCGCCAACTACTACGATAAGGTGCCGGCCAAGTACGCCGACACCAACTCCCGGGATTTCCGATCCGCGGGCGTGCGCGTAGTACCACCGGCCGCGGCGCGCCGCGGCGCCTACATCGCCCCCGGCGTGGTGCTGATGCCGTCCTACGTGAACATCGGCGCCTATGTGGACAGCGGCACCATGGTAGACACCTGGGCCACCGTGGGATCCTGCGCGCAGATCGGCGCCAACGTCCACCTGTCCGGCGGCGTGGGCATCGGCGGGGTGTTGGAACCGGTGCAGGCGGCGCCCACCATCATCGAGGACAACTGCTTCATCGGCGCCCGCTCCGAGATCGTGGAGGGCGTTATTGTCGAACAGGGTTCGGTAATTTCCATGGGTGTCTACATCGGGCAGAGCACCCGGATCTATCACCGCGAGAGCGGCGAGATCTTCTACGGCCGGATCCCCGCGGGTTCGGTGGTGGTATCCGGCAACCTGCCCTCCAAAGACGGCAAGTACAGCCTCTATTGCGCGGTGATCGTCAAACAGGTGGACGAGAAGACCCGCAGCAAGGTGGGTATCAACGCACTGCTGCGCGATGTGTAACCGGATGCCGCCTGATCCACGGCCGGAAGCCGCATGATCATCCTCTACGGTATCCCAAATTGTGACGCCTGCCGCAAGGCGCGCCGCTGGCTGGACACCCACGGGGTGCGCTACCGTTTCCAGGATCTGCGCGCCGCGCCACCCGGCGTGGACCGGTTGCGGAAGTGGGAACGGGAACTGCGTTGGGAGACCCTGCTCAACCGCCGCAGCACCACTTGGCGCGCCCTGCCCGCGGCCCGCAAGACGGACCTGGACGCGGCCCGCGCCGTGGCATTAATGGCGGAAGAACCGACCCTGATCAAGCGCCCGGTGCTGGAACTCGACAAGCGCCATCACGTCGGGTTCTCCGAGGTGGAATACCAGGGGCTGTTCGACTAAGCCTACTCGGCGCCGGTCCGGGTGATCCGCGCGTAGCCGGGGCGCACCGGGATGCGCTATCCTTCTGGGCCCATGCCTGATCCATCCGCCACCGTCGTCCTCGCCCGCGAGCTGATCCGCCGTCCCTCGGTCACGCCCGCGGACGGCGGCTGCCAGGAAGTGCTCATCCGACGCCTGGAGGCCCTCGGCTTCCAGGCGGAACGGCTGCCCTTCGGTCCCGTCACCAACACCTGGATCCGCCTCGGCGACAGCGCGCCGCTGTTGGTGTTCGCGGGACACACCGATGTGGTGCCGAGCGGCCCGGAGGAACGCTGGGATACCCCTCCCTTCGAGCCAGCCGTGCGCGACGGGCAGCTCTATGGCCGCGGCGCCGCCGACATGAAGGGAAGCCTGGCGGCCATGGTCACCGCCTGCGAGGCCGCCCTCGCCTCCGGTCCGCTACTGCGCGGCTCCGTTGCGCTGCTGCTGACCAGCGACGAGGAGGGCGACGCGGTGGACGGGACCGTGCGCGTGGTGCAACACCTTCAGAACCGGGGCGAGACCATCGACTGGTGCCTGGTGGGGGAACCGAGCAGCGTGCGGAGGCTGGGCGATACCGTGAAGATCGGCCGGCGCGGCTCGCTCAGCGGCCGGCTCCGGGTGTTGGGGACCCAGGGGCACGTGGCCTACCCCGAACGCGCCGACAATCCCATCCACCGCGCGGCGCCGGCGCTCGCCGAGCTATGCGCGGCCAGTTGGGACGCGGGCAACGAACACTTCCCCCCAACCACTTTTCAGATCTCCAATGTGCACGGGGGCACTGGCGCCTACAACGTGATCCCCGGGGATCTGGAAGTCGCGTTCAACTTCCGTTATTCCACCGAGGTCACGGCGCAGGATCTGCAACAACGAGTGGAGGCGCTGCTGCAACGCCACGCACTGCGCTACGAGATCGACTGGAGCCACTCGGGTCAGCCGTTCCTCACCCGCGGCGGCGAACTGCTGGACGCCGTGCGCGGCGCGGTGCGGGATGTGCTGGGGATCGAGACCGAGGCATCCACCGCCGGCGGCACCTCGGATGGCCGGTTCATCGCGCCCACCGGCGCCCAGGTGGTCGAACTGGGACCGGTGAACGCCAGCATCCATCAGATCAATGAACGCGTGGCACTAGAAGAACTCGACGCCCTGTCCGCGCTCTACCGCCGGGTGCTCGAACGGCTTTTGGTGGAATAGGCCACACGCCCCAGCCGGCGCGGTTACCGACCCCGCGTCATGCCGCCGGTCTCTGCCCGCCCCCCGGCACACCACTTCCCCGGGAATTCAACCCGCGCCGCCGCTGGTCGTAGGGCGCCCGCTCGTTTCGGCGTGGCATAGATCGCCTGCGCCAGTTCCCGGTAGCCTTCCGCGTTGGGATGGACCGAGTCGGACGTCAGGGCCCGATCGGCCTCGATCCGCGTCGGGACCCAAAGCCGCCAACCGTGCCGGCTGCTCCCCGCCGGCGGCGAGCAGCCCCCAAACGACGACTAGGACCCACCATCGTCCGATCCTGCGAGATCTCCTTCTTGATGCCACCCGCGCGCCCGCCGACCCAAACCCGCTAGCGGCCCCCGTCCCCGACCACCCGGTCGCGCAGATAGACCGGTAGCGCGGCCTCCGCCGCCACCGCCTGACCCATCCTCCACCCTGCCGCCCCCAGCACCGCGACATCCCAAGCCTGGGGCGCACGCTGCGCGGTCCACCCCGACAACGCTGTCCCCAGATGACGTTGCAGTTCGTCCCCGTAGCGGTCGAAACCGCTCCCGATCCCGTGCCAATCGGTCCCGGACGGGACCGGGACCGCCGCGGGCCGGCACACGCATTCTTCCTCCACCGGCGCCATCACCCCCTCGGGACCGGCCCGATAGGCGCCCCAGTAGACCTCATCCATGCGCGCGTCCAGCGCGGCGAGCACCGCCCTGTACCCGGACTCGCGCAGCGCCCCCTGCGCCAATGCCCCCAACGTGGACACCGGAACCACCGGCAAGCCGGCACCGAATGCCAAGCCCTGAATCACCGCGGTGGCGATACGCACCCCAGTGAACCCGCCCGGTCCGCGGCCGAAGGCGAGGGCATCCAGGGCGGCGAACGATAGCGCGGCCTCGGCCAACAAGGCGTCCACCATAGGCAGGATGAGCCGCGCGTGTTCGCGCGGCGCCAGCGCGGAGCGTTCCAGCACGGCACCGTCCTGATACAGGGCCGCGGAACAGGTCTCGGTTGCGGTCTCGATGGCGAGGATCTTCATGGCAGCCAGCCGATACCGGGAAACGTTCCCATGCAGCGCGGAGGCACGCCGCAGCGCCCACGCCACGCGGATTCCAGGATCCCGCCTCCCCCCCGACCCGCGCGCGGGCGGTTACTGCGCCGCATGGTCTGCAAGCACCGTCTCCCCGGTTTCGAAGAACGCCTGTACATCCTCCAGCGCCCGGGTGCTGGGCATCTCTGGGAGGCTGCGCAGAAATATCCGTCCGTAGGGCTTGTTCATCAGCCGCGGATCGCACAGCACCAGCACGCCGCGGTCGTCCACGTCGCGGATCAGCCGGCCTACCCCCTGCTTGAGCTGTAGCACCGCACTCGGCACTTGATATTCCAGGAACGGGTTTCCCCCCGCAGCGCGCAACGCCTCGATGCGTGCCTGCTGCACCGGGTCGTCCGGAGGCGCGAACGGCAGCCGGTCGATGATGACGCAGGACAGCGCGGGGCCGCGCACGTCCACCCCTTCCCAGAAGCTCGCGGTCCCGAGCAAGACCCCGTTTCCCAACTCGCGGAAGCGGCGCAACAGGACATCGCGCGGGGCCGTGCCTTGCACCAGCAACGGATAGGGGATGCGTCCCGCCAAAAATTCCGCCGCCTCCTGCAGGGCCCGGTGGCTGGTGAACAGCAGGAAGGCGCGCCCTGCGCTGGCCTCCAGCACCCCCACCGCCGCCTCCAGCATCGCCGCGGTGTACCCGCGCTGATTGGGATCCGGCAGGCCCTGGGGAACATAGAGAAGGGCGTTGCGCGCGAAGTCGAACGGGCTCTGCCACTGGCGCGTCAGCGCGTGGTGCAAACCGAGACGGCCCATGAAGTGATCGAAGGAAGCCCCCACCGCCAGGGTCGCCGAGGTGAAGATCCACGCCGCCGGGTACTCCTCCATGCGTGCGCGAAACAACTGCGCCACATCCAGCGGCGTGCGGTGCAGGCTGAATCCGTGGCGGTGGGTCTCCCACCAGCACACGGCGTCCAGGGCAGCGGGATCCGGCGCCGTCTCCGCGGTGATCTGCGCGAGGCGCTGTTCCTGCTCTGCGCAGCGGCGCAGCACCCCCTCCAGTTCCTTGCTGGCCCCCGCCACCGGCTCCAACAACGCGGCCATAGCCCCCAGGGCCGTGCGCAATCTCACCACCGCCGTCTGCACGCCCGATTGCCCCGCGACCCGATGCCAGGCCGCCCGCTGCTCGCCGACGCCGAGCGCCAAGCGCAATTCGCGCACCGCCCGTTCGAGCCCGTCGGCGCACTCGCGCACCGCCTGAGTGTCCCCAGCGGCGGCCACCGACCCAATGGTGGCATCCCGAGACAGTTCCAACAATTGGGTGGCACCCAGGGACTGGGTGAAAAACCGCGCCGCGATATCGGGAAGCTGATGCGCCTCGTCCACCACGAAGCCATGGGCGCTGGGGAGCAGATCCCCGAACCCGGCATCCTTGAGCACCATGTCGGCGCACAGCAGATGGTGATTGATCACCACCACGTCCGCCTCCTGGGCGGCGCGGCGCGCCTTCACCACGTAACACTCGCCGTACTCGGGGCACTCCTGACCCAAACAGTTCTCGGTGGTGGAGGTCACCCGGCTCCACAACCCGGAGTTCTCCGGCACATCGGGTAGTTCGGCGATATCCCCGGCCGCGGTGCGACCGGCCCAGACGTGGATACGCTGGAGTTCGGCGGCCTGCTCGCGGGAGCGGAACCGGCCGCTAGACGCGGTATTCTCTAACCGGTGCAGGCACAGATAGTTGGCGCGGCCCTTGAGCAGCGCGACGGTGACCGGCACCCCGAGGGCGGCGCGCACACCGGGCAGGTCACGGTGGAACAATTGATCCTGCAAGGTGCGGGTTCCGGTGGATAGCAGGACCTTGTGGCCGGAGAGCAGCGCGGGCACCAGGTAGGCGTAGGTCTTGCCGGTGCCGGTGCCGGCCTCCGCGATGAGCACACCGCGGTGCTCCAGCGTCGCGGTCACCGCCTCCGCCATGGCCTGCTGCTGGGGACGCGGCGCGAACCCCGGCAGCGCGCGGGCGAGGGGCCCGCCAGCCCCCAACAGTTCAGCAAGGGTCTCCATCACCGGCGCCTGTGCGCCGGATCGCACGCAGCAACCACGCCCGGGCACGTTGGGTGGGTGCGCGCCGTCGGACGCCGGACCGCTATCAGCGTGCGCTGCGGTTGTCCCAGACCTCGTCCTCCTCCACACCCCGCTCGCGGCTCCACGCCAAGCGAGCGATATTTTTGAATCGTGCCACGGACATGGCTCCGCGCTTGCTGCGACGGCTGGACGCGCCGCTGCCCGCCGCTTCGAGCACCGCCTCGCGCTGTGCCTCGTAGATCTCCACCGTCTCGAAGTTCTCGTCGAGCAGTACTAGCAGCAGGCGGTCCCATTCCTGATCGACCTTCAGTTGCCCGATGCGCTGACCGGATTTTTTTTCATCGAAGATCGCCCGCCCCTTGATCTGGAACCGTAGTCCGTCGCGTGGGCCGCGGCCGATAGCGTCGTAACCGCCCCTACGTTCCTGACACAATTCCAGGTCCAGCAAGCACGCCGCGTCGTACTCGGCGATCTCGCCGCTGACCCCCGCCAGCGGCTTGCCCATGGCGCGCTTGTAGTCCGCTGCCAACTGGCGCGCCTGAGCAATCAATTTGTCCACCGAGTAGACCGTCACGGGTCTCCCGCCTCCCTTACCGCTTCTCGCGCACACGGCCCGTTGCGCGTGGAACACGCGCCCCTGGACCGCATACCCCCTTTACAGTGTACCTGGAAACGTCCCCCCCGGGGACCGGCACTGGCGTCAATGCTGAGCCGCGTCGCTACCCAACGCATCCGCCCGAACCTGTGCCGCCCGAGCCCCCGCCGCATCCCCCGCCCCGGTTCGCGCCGCCGCGATGATCCGCCACGCCTCGGCCGCTACCGCCGTGCGGTTCCCGGCCGCCAGCAGTGAGCGCCGCGCGAGTTGTTCCGCCTGGCTATAATTGTTCTGCTGAAGTCTCAATTTAGCGAGACCCTGCCACAGGACCGGATCGTCCGGTTGGATCCGCAGCGCCCGCTCCAGGCTCGCCGCCGCCGCCTCCAACGCACCGGCCTGGGCCTTGCGAGCCGCGTCCACCACGAGCGCCCGCACCGCCGCGCGCCGCCCGAGCGCCGCCTCCGGCGGTGCGGGCGCCGGCGGCTCCCGCAAGCCGGGCGCGGTAGGCGTGGGCCGCGGCGCTTCGCCGGGCACGGGAGTGACTCCGGTACAGGCGCTCAACAATAGCGCGCCGACCAAGGCCAAGATCCCATCGCGCGTCCAAGTCATTGGAACAACCTCCGCAGCCAACTACCAACCGATCCGCCGCCCCCCGCACAGGGTGCTGCGGCGGTGGGCGCCGAACCCTGGATAAAGGGCAGTTGCACGGCACCCGGACAGTCCGCGTCGGCACGTAGCCCCGAGGCGGGATCGATCCAGGCCGACTCCACATTCGGCGGCGGCACCAGCCGCAGGGGCTGGGAACCGATCCGCTTGATCACGTCACCCCAGACCTGGAGCGCGCCGGTGGCGCCGCTGAGTCCCGCCGGCTGATTGTCATCACGGCCCAGCCACACCACCGCCAAGTAGCTGCCGGTAAAACCTGCGAACCAGCTGTCGCGCAGATCGTCGGTGGTACCGGTCTTACCGGCGGCGGTAAATCCGGGCGGCAGCCAGCGCGACGCGCTGCGCGCGGTCCCCTCGGCCACCACGTCCTCCAATGCGGTATTCACCAAATAGGTCGGTGCCGCGGGTAGCACCTGCTGGACCTCGAGGGGATAGCGCTGCAGGGGTTTGCCGTCCGCGTCCAGGATGTCCCGGATCGCGCGCAACGGCACCCGGAAGCCGCCAGTGGCTAGGGTCTCGTACATACGGGTCACCTGCAACGGCGACAAGGAGGCGGCGCCCAGGAACAGCGACGGATAGGGACGCAGCGGCGCTTCGATGCCCATGCGGTGCAGGGTGTCCACCACGTTAGCCACGCCCACCTGCATCCCCAGGCGCACCGTCGCCTGGTTGTAGGAATGAGCCAATGCTTGGTAGAGCGGCACCTCGCCATGGGAACGCCGGTCATAGTTGCGCGGCGACCAAGTCTGGCCATCCGGATCGGTGATGGTAATGGGTGCATCGTCGACGAGGGTGCCCAGGGTGTAGCGCTTCGGCTCACCCAAGGCGGTCACATAGACCGCCGGCTTGATCAGCGAGCCCACCTGGCGAGCCGCGTCCAGGGCACGGTTGAAACCGGCATAGCGCGCATCGCGGCCTCCCACCACCGCCAGTACTTCACCACCGCTGACCGAGGTCACCACCACGGCGCCCTGCAGGCTACCCACCGGCAGATGGCGGTCACGCTCCAGGACGCGCGCCTGTTCGTCCAAAGCGCGCTCGGCGCTCTGCTGCACCAGAGGATCCAGCGTGGTAAAGATGCGCAGGCCCGCGGAGCGCAGGTCCTGCTCGCGGTAATCCCGTAACAGCTGTCGGCGCATGAGGTCCCAGAACGCCGGGTAGGCGGTGAGCGGGCGCGGCTTCGGCGTGACTTCCAGCGGTGCGGCCTTCGCGGCCTGTGCCTGTGCAGCATCGATAACGCCGCGGGTCTGCATGACGTCCAACACGACGTCGCGCCGCATTTTAGCCTGCTGCGGATGACGCCGCGGGTCATAGTAGGAAGGTCCCTTGACCATCCCGATCAGCAACGCGAGCTGGGGCAGTTTGAGCCGCGCCAGGGGCCGGTCGAAATAGAAGCGGCTGGCAAGACCGAAACCGTGGATCGAACGCGCCCCGTCTTGACCCAGATATACCTCGTTGATATACGCCTCAAGGATTGCTTGCTTGCTGTAATGCAACTCCAGCAGCATCGCCATCACCGCCTCCTTGGCCTTGCGCGACAAGGAGCGGGTATTGCTCAGAAAGAAATTGCGCACCAGCTGTTGGGTGATGGTGCTGCCGCCCTGCACCACATGTCCGGCGCGCAGATTGGCCAGCGTGGCGCGCAATATGGCCTTGGGCTCGATCCCGAAGTTTTGATAGAAATGCCGGTCCTCCACTGCGATCAGACCCTGGAGCAACAGCGGCGGCACCTCGTTCAAGCGCACCAGGATCCGGTCCTCCGCGCGCGAAGGATAGATATCGCCGATCTGCACCGGGTCCATCCGCACCAGCGGCAGAGCACCGCCGGCAGGGAACTGCTGGAGCCCGGTCACGTGTCCACTGGAGAAATCGATGGCCACGCGCGCGGACGCCTGCTCACCGTCCCAGAAGGTGAAGTCGCGGGTCACGAAATCATAGGTATTCCCGTGCCGCGCATAGGTAGCGGGGCCGCCGGGCTGGGCCACCCGCCGGTAGCCGAGGGCGTGAAGTTCGTAGTCGAACTGGGACGCACTCAGAGCGAGCCCCGGATAGAGATCCAGCGGCCGCGCATAAACCTGCGCCGGCAGTGACCAGCGTTTGGACTCGAACTGGCTGCGGATCGTGAAGTCCAGATAGACCACATAGAGGAACAGCAGCAGCACGCAAAACGCCGTCGCCCAGGGCCAAGCCCGCTGGAACCGGGTCTTGCCGGGGGTGACGCCATCCTTGCGCCGCTTGCGTCGCGCCATGAGTACGCGGAAGGTCCGGCGGATCAGCGGATGGATACGGGCGGCGTCGGCGCGGAGATCCGCGGCACCGGGTGGTCACCAGTAGCGGAGCGCAACCGGGGGGGGATTGCGTGGGGGTTCATGGGAGCGGGGCCTCCTGCCGCCGGGGCTAAGAACAACGGCATGTGATCGGTCGGGTGGATTCCGCCGTCATGATACCCCAAACCGGTGCGCCAGACAGGGGGGCACGCGGATGCCGGCGCCCGGATCGCTCAGGAACCTCCGGCGGCGACCCGCTCCGGCGTGAGGTAGTCCTGGGGATGGATCCCGTAGGCACCGGGAACCAAAACCAGGCGCACGTCGAACGGCCGGCCGGCACCGTCTCGCCGCCGCTCCATCAGGTCCACTACCTGTGGCGCCTCGCGGCGCGCCTTGTCCGGATCCAGCACCATCAGGACCCGGGGCCGCAACCGACGCAGATGGTTGTCGCTGACCACCACACCCACCTCGCCCGTGGTCATCTCCACGACGCTACCGACGGGAAAGATGCCAACGCACTGGATGAACTGTTCCATCAACCAGGGATCGAACAGTTTTTCACGGCTCTCGTACATCCACTTCAGGGTTTCCACCGGCGACGCGGCATCGTGGTACACACGATCGCTGGTCACCGCATCGTAGACATCCACGATCGCCACCATACGACTGTAGAGACCAATCTGATCGCCCCTGAGATTGCGCGGATAACCGCTGCCGTCACGCCGCTCGTGATGGCCATAGACCACATCCAGCACACTGTCGGGCAGGCCACTGTGTACCCGCAGGATCTCATGGCCTGCTCCCGCGTGGGTCTTGACCACCGCGAACTCCTCGGGATTAAGGCGCCCGGGTTTGTTCAGGATCTCCAGAGGAACGCGCATCTTGCCGATGTCATGGAGCAGCGCACCGAGGCCCACTTCGTAGAGCGCCTCCTTGGACAAGCCCAGCTGGCGTCCATAGGCCAGGGTAAGGATGCTCACGTTCAGGCAGTGCAGTGACGTGTACTCGTCCCGGCTCTTGAGCTGGGTAAGCCACACGAGCGCGTCCGGGTTATCGAGGATGCTCTCCACCAGGCCCCGGACCAGCGCCTTGGCGTCTCCGGGCTCCAGGCTCCGGCCCAGACGCACATCCCGAAACACCTGGGTGATCAGCGCGCGGCCCTCCGCACGCAGCTTGCAGGCACGCGGAATCTCCTGCTGGAAGGTAGTGCGGTCACGGTAGACTGGCGTTCCGGAATGACCCAGCGACAGGCGTGCCAGGACATCGGGTGAGATACCAATCGGCACGGGATCGCGGGCTGCGCCGACGGGCGCCGCGGCAGCAGGCACGTCCCCCACGGCCGCGGATTGCCCGCGCCGGACCCGGGGCTGGCAGTCCACGAACACATACTCGCAGACCTGTCGGACCGCTTCGATCGCCCGCGCGCTGTTCAGATAGAAACCCTGGAACGGAAACGGCGTCTCGAGCCAGGGCCGGTCCAACTCGACCACATACATGCCGATCCGCAGATCCTGGATATCGACTTTGATCTTCTCTCCCATCTCAACCCCAACTCTCGAACGCAGATCCTGGTATCGCCCTGCCCCGCAGGCCTGGGCGCGGATCCGGTGGATACACCGGCCGCAACGCCAGACGTTACGACTATCGGCCGTAGCGCTCAAAGATTGAGCCCGGATTCACGCGCGGACGCCAGTACCCGGGGTGGCATGCGGTAAAGGACGTCTAGCCACCGCCGCTATCCCCGTGGACGACGCAGCGGCACAGGTCCGCCCCCTGCGCCCGGCACCCTGGATCTCACCCACCGGAACCGCCACCATGGATCACGCCCTGACGTGGATGTTGACCACCGCCATCGGAAGTCTCGCCATCGGTATCGGCGCCGGATTCTACCTGGGGCGCAGTACCACCACGGACGCCCGGCGCACCCAGGAATTGGAACGGGAATTGGACGCGACAACCAAGGACTTTGCGGCGTTCCGCAAGCAGGTGGCCCAACACTTCGCCGGTACCGCCGAACTGACCCGCGACCTGACCGCCCGTCAGCGCCTCCTGAATGAACACCTAGCGCAGGGCGCCCACTCTCTGGCGGGCCAAATCATCGAAGACGGTTTGGCACCGCCCCCCCGGCCGACCCTGACATCCCACGCCGCCCCCCGGGAAGTCGCACGCCCACACGCCGCCAGCGGCGCCGAACGACCCCGGCATCCGGCCATGGTGGCACCTGCGGATTTCCCGAGGATCTGACCCGGCCGCGGGAGTACTGTCTCATCGGATCGCCGCGCCCGCCCGGGTGAGGCGGGAACTCCGCAAACTCGGTCTTCCCGGTATCCGACGCCATCCCAACGATCCGGCAACCGCGACGGCAGACACCGCCGCTGGCGTAGCGCACATCGTTCACCGGCGTGCGGCGCGCGCCGACTCGACATCGAGGGGTTCACAGCAGGAGCCTGGTAAACGCTGCGGGCACGCTCTGAGCGACCCCGCGGAACGCGGACCATGCAAAGGCCCTGCGTCTCCACTGGACCGGGTCGCCGATCCCGGTCACAGTGAGGAGGATGGCCATTCTCCCGGGCACTAACCGCGCCCACTTGCAAGCCTCGCCCACGGGTGGTACATGACGCCTTTGGCCGCAGCCCCGCACCCCACCGGTGCATGGTCGCGCACTACGCGCGGCCCGGGGGCCAGACGGCGCGTGCGCTGGGAGGCCACATGAAACACGAAGACGGACTGGTTGCCGCGTACCGACTTGCCGCCAACGGTACCGGCCAGCCGGTGGGCTGGCGCGAGATCGAGTCCTGGACGCCAGGCAACGGGCTGCTCTGGATCCACCTGGACTACACCGATACCACGGCCCGAGACTGGATCCTCGAACGTAGCGGCCTCGACCCGGTCACCGCCGAGGCGCTCCTGGCGGAAGAGACCCGCCCGCGCAGCGTCGTCAGCGGCCACGGACTGCTGGTAATCCTGCGGGGGGTCAACCTCAATCCGGGTGCAGACCCAGAGGACATGGTGTCGATCCGGCTCTGGATCGATGGCGAGCGCATCATCAGCGTACGTCGCCGGCGCCTTGCCGCAGTACAGGACCTGCGCGACGCCATCGCCGCCGGCTCGGGACCGCGCACCGCCGGCGACTTTCTGGTCACCCTTGCGGACCGGTTGGTGACGCGGATGGCGGATGCCATCGGCCGCATCGACGAGACCGCCGACGATCTGGAGCAAGAAGTCCTGACCGCCTCCAGCCACGAACTGCGGGTAAAACTCGCAGAGTTGCGCCGTGAAGTGATCGCCCTGCGGCGCTACCTGACACCCCAGCGCGACGCGCTGACACGCCTCCAGACCGAGCCGGTCCAGTGGCTGGACGATTCCGACCGGATGCGTATCCGGGAGGTAGCAGACCGCACCACCCGCTACGTGGAAGACCTGGACGCGGTGCGGGACCGAGCCGTGGTCACCCACGAGGAACTGAGCAGCCGGCTAGCCGAGCAGGTGGAACGCCGAATGTACGTGCTGTCGCTGGCGGCCGCGGTGTTTCTGCCGCTGGGATTTGTCACCGGCCTGCTGGGCGTCAATGTGGGTGGACTCCCAGGCGCCCAATACTCCCAGGGATTCGCCATCGTCTGTGTGCTGCTGGCCGCGATCTTCGGGTTGCAGCTGTGGACACTGCGGCGCAAAGGCTGGCTGTGAACGCCTCCGCAGCAGGGGCCACCGTGACGCCGGGGCACCGGTGAGCCGGACGCGGTGGATTCATGGCATGATGGTCGGCAACAATCCGTCCACGGCGCGACGCACCGCCATGATCAGACCTCGCCGCCTATCCCGCCTGCAACCCGCGGACCGGGAATTTCATCGCGCGCGCCCAGGCAGCCCCTAGTGGGACCGCGCCGCCGTGCAACGCCCGCGCGCCGGGTGTGGATCGCGTTGCTACTGGCCGGGTTCGTCGCCCGGGCCATAGCCGGCATTCCGGTCACGGTTGAGGTGCAAGGCATACAGGGCGCCCTGCGCGACAATGTGCTCGCCGTGCTGTCCATAGAGCAGCAGAAGGAGGATTCGGGGCTGACCGAGGCGCGGCTGCGCCAACTGTTCTCCCAATCGCCGGCGCAGATCCGCACCGCGCTGGAACCCTTCGGCTATTACCGTCCGATCATCCACCGGGAACTCGATCACTCCGGCCAGCGATGGATCGCGCGTTTGCGGATCGACCCCGGGCCTGCGTTGCGCATCCGGCACCTGGAGGTGGACCTGCGTGGACCGGGGCGCGACGACCCGAAATTCAAGGCCTTGATCCAGGCACTCCCGCTGCACACGGGTGAGCGCTTGGTGCAATCCGAGTACACCAATGCCAAAGAAAAGCTGGAACAACTGGCTGCGGTCCGCGGCTACCTGGACGCGGCCTTCACACGCCACGAAATTGCCATCGACCTCCAAGCCTACCACGCGGATGTGTTCCTCGTGTTCGACACCGGGCCGCGTTATCGTTTCGGTCCGGTGAGCTTCCAGCAGGGTATCCTCGATCCGCGTTTCCTGCGCCGCTACCTTCCGTTCCACGACGGACAGTTCTATTCCACCGCAGAGCTGCAGGCGCTACAGACCGCCCTTAGTGACAGCGACTATTTCTCTCAGGTAGAGGTCCGACCGCGCCGCGATCTGGCGCAGGGCACGGTGGTCCCGATCCAGGTACAGCTCAAGCCACGCCCCGCCTCCAAGTACACCGCGGGGATCGGCTATGGCACCGACACCGGCGCGCGGATCAGCCTCGGATGGGAACGGCGCTATCTCAACCGGTATGGTCACCGGGCCGACGCAACGCTGAAGGTCTCGCAGATCGGAAACAGTCTCACCACACGCTACATCATCCCGTTGCGAAAGCCGTTGACCGATCAGTTCGTGGCGTCCGCGGGCATCAACAATCTACGCACCAGTACCAGCGTAAGCCATGCCCAGATCCTGTCGGCGACGGTACAGCGGGTCCGCGGTCTGCTCCAGGAAAGCCTCTATCTCAATTTCCAGCACGAACAGTTCCGGGTCGGCGATCAATCCGGCTCCTCGCTCCTGCTCATGCCTGGGGTCACATGGCGATATGTAAAGAGCCGCGGTGAGCTGTATTCCCTACGCGGATACCGGCTGAACCTGGATGTGCACGGAAGCCTGCGCAACGTGGGATCCGACGCCACCTTCCTGCAGGCCCTCCTGCAGGGGAAATCCATATACCCCCTGTTCGGGGCCGGGCGCGTGCTGCTGCGCGGCGAACTGGGGCTGAGCGCGGTGCCCCAGTTCAGCGCCCTGCCCGCGTCGCAGCGCTTCTTCGCCGGCGGCGCCCAAAGCGTGCGCGGCTATGCCTACCAAGCCCTGGGACCAGTGGACGCCAGCGGCCAGGTGATCGGGGGCCGGTATCTGATCGTAGGCAGCATCGAATACGAACATCAGGTGTGGCGCAAATGGGGCATCGCCGCGTTCTACGATGCGGGCAACGCCATGGACTCCCTGCACGGAAAACTCGCGCGCGGCGCCGGGTTCGGCATCCGCTGGCACTCGCCGGTGGGGCCGGTGCGGCTGGATCTGGCCTGGGCGCTGGACAGCCCCGGGACACCGATGCGGGTACAGGTCTCCATGGGGCCGGACCTGTGAAGCGGCGCGTTTTTGGGATCACGCTGCTTGCGACGCTGGTGGGGGCCTTGGCCGGCGCCGGCTTCCTGGTGAGCACCGCTGCCGGGGCGCGCTGGTCGCTGCGGCTGGCCGCCGCGTTGCTGCCTGGACACCTGCAGGTGGGCGCCGTCTCCGGGCGCCTGCTCGGTCCCCTGGAACTGCGGGAGGTGCGCTATCGCCACGGCCAGACCAGCGTGACCTTGGCACGCATGGAACTGGACTGGCGCCCACGCGCCCTGTTCCAGGAGACCATCCACATCACCCGCCTGCGCTTGGATGGGTTGGCACTGCATCTCACCCCGGGGTCCGCGCCATCCGGTGCTGGTCCAGTGCGGCTCCCGGAGGCGATCCGGCTCCCGGCCAACGTGATGGTAGATGAATTCCGGCTCCGTTCCATGACCCTGAGCCGCGGGTCCGGTGTCCCGTACCGACTAAACGACTTAGTGCTACAGGGGAAGGCGGACCGGGACCGGGTGCGGATCACCCGGCTGGACCTGGATACGCCCCAGGGCCGGGCTCACCTGGACGGCACCATCGCGCTGCGCAGGCCCTATCCCGTGGATCTCCGAATGAACTGGACCGTGCGTCCGCCCGGAGGACGCACACCGGTGCAGGGCGCCGGACGGGTGCAGGGCACGCTGCGGCGCATTGAGTTGCGGCAACGGATCACAGTGCCGTTCCGCGCGGAATTGCGTGGCACATGGAATACACCCCTGCGCGGGGGCCGCTGGCAAGCGCACCTGCGGCTCGCCGGGTTCCCGATCCGCTGGTGGCAACCCAACTGGCCCCAAGTAAAAGTGTCCGGCACGCTCCAGACCCAAGGCCGCGCAAGCGAATTCCGAGCCGAGGGCAGCATCGCCGCCACCCTTGCCGCTTCCCAAACCCTGCAAGCCCAGCTGCAGATCTCGCACCAAGCCACCGGTTGGCAGGTGGAGGACCTGACGGTCAGCGGCCCCGGAGGCCTGCGCGCCGCCGCCACCGGCCGGTGGCACGGCGGCCTCTCCGCGGGCACCGGGAAACTCGACGCCCACTGGACAAAGCTGCACTGGCCACTGAGCGGCGCACCCCGGTTCACCAGTCCTCAAGGCACCCTGAACGCCGCGGGTACCCTGGCCGCCTACCGGTTGCGCTTCAACGCGGCGGTGGGTGGCGCCGGGATTCCCCCCGGCACTTGGCGCGGCCAGAGCCAAGGCGACCACAACGGCGTCACGTTCGAAACCCTGGAAGGAAACGTCCTGAACGGGACGATCACCGGATCCGGTGCCGCGACTTGGCGTCCGCAACCCAGCTGGCACTTGACCCTGCGGGCTTCCCATCTGAATCCGGGGGTACGCTGGCGCGACTGGCCCGGCACGCTGGATGGGACCATCGCCGCCACGGGATCGCAACGCGCCGGTGGGGTGCACAGTGAGTTGCGGATAGACGCGCTGCGCGGCGAATTGCGCGGTTATCCGGTGCACGGCCAGGGACGCCTCGTCCTGCAGGGCCACGACGCCCGGGTCGCGCAACTGACTCTGGACAGCGGTGACGCCCGATTGCAGCTCTCCGGTAGCGTTGGCCGGGTCTGGGACCTCGACTGGAAGCTGCATGCGCCCCACCTGGGCGCCCTGGTCCCCGATGGCACCGGTAGGTTTACCGCCGATGGACGTCTCACCGGTCCCCGTGACGCGCCGATGTTCAGCGCCTCTATACGCGCGAAGTCCGTGCGCATACCGGACTTTGGGATGCAGGCCTTGCAGGCACATCTGCGCATCGGCACGCAGGGAACTCAACCGGTGGAGACGGCCTTGACGGCGCAGGGTCTGCGGATCGGAACCCTGCGCGTGGAACACCTGGAGATCACGTCTCACGGCACGGCGCGGCACCACACCCTGGAAGCGCGCGTGGACTCCAGCCACGCGCGCTTGCGGTTGATGGTGACCGGGGGGCGCGCGGCCGATGGCTGGCAGGGAGCGCTGCGCCGCGCCGAGGTGGCGCCGACGCAGGGCCCGCCGTGGCGCCTGCGCGCACCGGTACCGGTGCGCGTTCGCGGCCACGGGGTGGATATCGGGATGGCATGCTGGGAAGCCGGCAACGCGCAGCTCTGCGGCGCGCTGGATTGGCGCCGCCACAGTGCTTGGCAGGGGACGCTGCGGGCCCAGCGTTTCCCTCTCGGCGCCCTGGACGCGCTGCTGCCCGGCACCAGCGCCGTGTCCGGCACCCTGAATCTAAACGCCACGGTAGGCGCTGCCGCAAACGCCCCGGTTACCGGGCAGGCGCAACTGGAGGCGGGGCCCGGCGTGCTCCGCTATCACCTATCCGGGGGCGGCGCGGGACAGACCGCCTACCGCAGCCTTCAGGCCCAGATCCGGCTCGCGCAGGGCGCGGCCCAGGGCCAAGTGCAACTCAACCTCAACGCCGCGGACCGTCTCGAGGCCCACCTGCAGATGGCGGCCGGCACCCCGGGGAGCACATGGCGGCAACGTCCGATCCACGGCGAACTGCACGGGCGGTTACGGGAACTGGCATGGCTAGGCATGCTGTTCCCGGAGATACAGCACGTGGCGGGCCGATTCACCCTGGATCTGACGGTCGCGGGGACCCCCGCACGGCCGATACTCAGCGGCAGCGGCATCCTCGCCGACGGCACCGCCGAAATCCCGCGCCTCGGGCTCCAGCTCAGCGCAGTACAGATCGCCGCCCGCAGCCAGGGATCCAACGGACTGGACTTGAACGCCAGCGCGAAGTCCGGAACCGGCACGTTGAACCTCACCGGCACGGCGCGGCCCGGGCCGCGCGCCGTCTGGAAGACCCATCTGCAAGTGACGGGTAGTGGATTTCAGGCCGCGAACATCCCCGTTGCCCGCGTGTCCGTCTCACCCAAGCTGGATATCGTCACCGAAGGCCACGACCTGCGGGTCAGCGGCGACGTGACGGTCCCCACGGCATCCCTGAATCTACACACGTCCCAACGGGTGGTCCGTACCTCCCCCGACGTCGTCATCGTCAACGCCGGGCCCCGCCAGGTCACGAAATCCCCGTGGCGCGTGTCAGCCCGGGTACGCCTGATCCTGGGCGACAAGGTGCGGTTGCGCGGCTATGGTTTCAAGGGTCGGATCACCGGGCAGGTGCTGGCCATCGATGAACCTGGAAAGGTCACCCTGGGCCAGGGCGAACTCCGCGTCGCGGAGGGCACCTACAAGGCGTATGGACAGGACCTGAAGATCACCCAGGGACGGTTGCTGTTCGCCGGAGGGCCGATCCAGAATCCGGGGCTGGACGTGGAATCCACCCGCCAAGTCGGAGACGTGACGGCGGGAATCCGCGTGCGCGGCACCGTACAGAAACCGGTGTTGTCGCTGTTCTCCAATCCGACCATGGATCAATCGGACATCCTTTCCTACCTGTTGATCGGGCGTCCGATCAGCCAAGCGTCCTCCTCCCAGGGCGCGCTGCTGTACCGGGCGGCGTCCAGTGTGGGGTTCAGCGGCGGCAATCTGCTCTTGGGCCAGCTCGGCTCGAAATTCGGCCTGCAGGAGGCGCAGATCGAGTCGGAAAGCCTACCCGGATCCACGCCGGTGACCAGCACGCCGGGGATCCCCCCCACCAGTACCGCCACCACGCCGGTGGCCTCTCTGGTGCTGGGAAGATATCTGTCTCCGCGACTCTACGTCCAATACACGACCGCGCTGTTTCAGCCGGGCAACATCTTCCGGGTGCGCTATAAGCTGAGCACCCGCTGGAGCGTGGAGACCGAGACCGGGATTGAGAGCGGAATCGACTTTCTCTATACCATCGAACGTTAAGAGGCCGTTGAAAACGGCCACGCAGACGCCCAGGCACCGGCTGCGTTACGCCGGCCCCACGGTGGCGAACGCGGGATCGTCGGCAGTGTCCACCGCCTGGGGCCGCCCGAAATGGTACCCCTGACCCCAGTCCACGCCGATTTCTTTCAGGACCTCCACGGTCTCCGGGTTCTCCACCGATTCCGCGAGGGTCGTCAGGCCGAGGCTGCGGGCAGTGTCCTGGATGCCGTGCAGGATCGCCCGCACCCGCGGTTCGCGGGCCACCCGGCGGATCAGATTCCCTTCAATCTTCAGGAACGCCACTGGCAGATCCGCCAGATACTGGAACGACGAATAGCCACTGCCGAAATCGTCGATTGCCAGCCGCAGACCAAAGTCCAGAAAGGGCGTAAGCACGCGCCGCGCGTGGGCGGTATCCTCGAGCAGTTCCCGCTCGGTGATCTCAATCACCAGTGGTTTCTCCAGACCATCACCCTTCACGCAGGAACAATAGATGCGTGCCTGCTCCAGCAGACGCTCCACCAGTTCCGGGTGGCGCAGCAGGTCCGCCGAGACGTTCACGAAATGGGCACGCCGCTCGCCGCCGGCCGCCAGATTCATGCAGTGGCGCATGGTCTGGAGCATGATCTGATAGTCGATGCGGTGGATGAGCTGGAGCTGGCTGGCGGCCTCGATGAACTCCCGGGCCTCCAGCAGTCCGTTGTCATCGGTTACGATGCGTGCCAGAGACTCGTCCGCGACCACCGCGCCGCTGCTCAGGTCGACAATCGGCTGGTACACTGGGCGGACGCGCCCGGTCTTGAGTGCCTCCTCGACCTGTCCGCCGATGAAGAAGATGCCCTGCGCCCGGCCGTTGCTGCTCACCAACCGATTACGGCCCCCGCGTTTGGCCTCGTACAGGGCCGCGTCGGCGCAGGTCAGTAGTTCAGCCAAGGTATCACCGTCGCGCCGGAAGCTCGCCAGACCCACGCTCACCGTAATGTCGAGCTTGCGATCGTCGGCCACGACGGGGGTCTCGCCAATCCCCAGGCGCAGTCGCTCCGCCACCAGGTAGCCCTCGTGATGATCGGTTTCCGGTAGCAGGCACAGAAACTCCTCCCCACCCCAACGCCCCAGCCAGTCCCCCTCCCGGAGCACCTCCTGGGCACGCGCCGCCACCGCGGTGAGCACTTGGTCACCGACGGCGTGGCCATAACTGTCGTTGATGAGTTTGAAGCGGTCCAAGTCGAACAGCAGCGTGCAATAGGGCCGTGCACTGCGCTGCGCGCGTGCGTGCTCCCGGTCCAGGACCTCCTGCAGGGCGCCGCGGTTGAGCAGCCCGGTGAGGTGATCCACCGTGGCGAGTTCCTGCAGGCGCAGGCGCAGATGGGCTTGCTGCAAGGCCATCTCCGCGAGGCGCGCAAACGCAAAAAACGGCTCCAGGCCGATGCGCTCGAAGTAATCCGGTTCGTCCGCATATACCACCAGGACGCCGCGGGAAGCAGAAGTCGCATCCGCATCCCCGAACGGGATGCAGGCCCGCTCCCGGAGCCGGCTCTGCAACGCCCGATCGCGCCACGAGTCGATGTGGCCGTCGAACTGGATATGGCTGACGTTGGGGTGGTCGGTCATCAGGGAGCGGCGGATCGGGCCGAAGCGCAGCTCCGGGCTCTCGCCGCGACTGAGATACTCGGCGTAGTCGCGCGCCGCCCCCGCGCTATAGGTGGGCGCGATGACCTCCACGTCGGGATCCCCCAGGTAGGCCCAGGCCAAGCGCAGATGGGGACTGGCAGCCACCAACTGGTCACACATCACGTGCAGGATCGCCTCGGGATCCCGCCCCTGGGCGAGGCTCGCGGTTACGGAAAGCAGCGCGCCGCTCAAGGCGTCACGCTCCAATATCAGTTCCGCTGGCGGGCCGGCGAGCCCTTCAATCCCCTTGATCATCCGCATGGTGACCCTCCGAACCCGCGAGGAGCGCAATGGCCCGGCCTCCGGGATCCCCTGCATTCCAGACGGAACAAAATTGTTCGTATTGGACGTGCGAAATGACAAACACATGTTCTTATTCGAAGAGATCATAGGATGTTACGCGGGGAAATGAAAGCCAAATCCACGTTCACCCCCAAGGTCCTTGAAATCCTGGATCTCGCCCCGCACAAGCCACGGCGGACCGGATACCGGCAGGACTTCCCCGTTCCCTTAAGGATAGCGCCGCTGCAAAATGGGAGCGCCCCTACCCCCGGGGCGCTCCAAAGGACTAAGGCCTAGCGCCGGGCTCAGGCGCGCCGTCGGCGCCCCAGCAAGGGCACCAGCAGGGTGGTCGCTCCGGTCAGAAACAGTGCCCCCGCAGGCGGAATCGGTACCGCAGAGACCCCATTGGAACCCGGTGTGGGGAGATCCCGGAGCCGGAAGTCGGCGCGGTTGTCCCCGGTATCAGGCATCCCGGGGATGCGGGCGAGGCTTTGTCCAGCGGCCCCGTCGGGCGCCGCGTTGCCTTCCCCTGCGAACACCGAGCCCGCCGGGAAGGTCCCGTAACCGAGGGCGTCGAGTACCGTGGCGCCCATCCGCAAAACAATCGAATCGGGACCGTTCTGGAAGTCAAAATTGGTGATCAGATTCGCTCGGGCCACCCCGGAGGAGCCATCGCCCGCATCGTCGGCCACCACGAACAACCCCGACGCCGGGATCACACCACTCAAAGGCAGAGTGAGATAGACCCGGCCATCGGCACCGTTCACCCCCTCCAGGCTCACCCCCGCCAGAGACGTGCCGGGGGCACCGGACAACTCCACGAAAACCCCGCCGTTGTCACTCCCAACGGCGTCGTAGAGCACCTCCGAGAGCAACAGAGACCCGTGCGCCGGAACGGCAACCAACAACAGGGCCAGGGAAGTCAGGCGGGTACACCACGAACGGGCGCTTAGAACGCTCACTGCGGATCGCGTGCGCATGGAACACCTCCTTGTAGATCCATAACGGATTTTCGGTCACGGGCATCCTGCCCGCGGACCCGATTGTAACGCTTTATGGATGTCGTGCAAACCCGGACACGGGAGGGGGTGGCGCCCGTAGGAACCATCAAGGGCACAGCGCGTTGGCGCGAACCCCGAGGGACGCGGCCGATGAGCGGGTTACTGGCGGGTCTGGGTCAGATAGTCCACCTGTTCCAAGGTGAAGTCCGTGAGCTGTTCCAGGGTCGTGTCCTCGGGGATTTCCTGGACGTCGGTGAACCACACGTTTTCCACCTGGAAATCCTCGTCGGACCAATCGTCGAGCACCAGGGCTCGCCCGATGAATACCCCGCGCCTGCCATTCTCCAGGTCGATCACCACCATTTGCAAAGGCTGCTTTTTCATAGGACTACTCCCTACTCCTAAAGCGGTTACATACACCCTAGAGTGGCGCCGGCGGTGACGCCGCTCGGGTTCCGTACCGGCGCTGCCGTTCCCGAAACGCCGCGGTCTCCCGTGAGGCCGCGCGGCAACGCGCCCGCGGCCCTTACCCGTTACATCGGACACGGACGCCTTCAACTGAAGCCGTCGGGTTATACAATGGGCACAGCGTCCCATCCCCGGAGGAGAAACCCGTGACCCGCGCCCTGCCGCTGCTTATCGCCGCGGCCCTGATTGCGGCACTCGAAGTTCCGGCGACCGCTGCGGAAATTGCCGGCATCCCGGTACCCACCAGTGCCCGCCCGGTGCCGGACGGCCCGGTCCTGCCCCTGAATGGGGTCGGGGTGCGCCACAAATACTTCCTGCGGATCTACGTCGCGGCCCTCTATCTGCCCCGGCCCGCCGACTCCCTGAACGGGGTACTGTCCCAGCCCGGACCGAAGCGGATCTGGATGCACTTTCTCTACTACCGGGTCAGCCGAAGCCAACTGGTGGGCGGCTGGCTCGAAGGCTTCCGAGCCAACCTTGGCAGCACGGAATTTCAGGCCCTGAGCGCGCGCATCACCGCCTTCAACGCGATGTTCGAAACCCTGCATCGGGGCGATGCGGTGCTGCTGGATTATGTGCCGGGCATCGGCACGCGAGTGACAGTTCGGGGCCGGGAGCGGGGCGTGATCCCGGGGGCGGATTTCTACCGCGCACTGCTACGGATCTGGCTTGGGGATCATCCTGCCGACGGGGGTTTGAAGCGCGCGCTGCTGGCCGGCCACCCACCGGGGCCGCAGTAAACCCGCCGGCGTTCCATGACCGCCTCCCCGCGCGGTCAGGCGGCCATCTGGCTCACCAGCGTATCCAGGGCCTCGCAGGATTCCATGACGTACCCGAGGACCACCAACGCCTGCTCTTCGGTCAGTTCCAGCATCTCCAACACCGCCGCGGGCAGCGTGCCGTCCGCCGCGTCCCCGATCCCCTGGCGCTTCAGCAGGCGATCCGCCACCAGAACCAAATGGGAATAGAGCGCGTGCTGATCCCAATACGCCTCGTGATGATGCCAGCGTACTGCCACCAGCAATTCCTCCGGCATGCCCCAGGAACGCATCAGCCAAGCCCCGATCTGGTCGTGCCGCACGCCGAGCACATAGGTCTCGAGATCGGTGATCGGAATCTCCGGGTTCACCGAGATAAAGCGGTTCAGGAGAATGAAGCCGGGCTTGAACACGTGGCCGAGGAGCAGGTGTCCGAAATCGTGCAGCAGCCCCGCCAGGTACGCCATACCCGGACGGATCCGGAATTCCCGCGGCAACGAGGTGGCGAGCCGCTCGGTGAGGGCGGCGGTATAGATCGCATGACGCCAATAGGCCTTCATTCCCAGGGGCCCTTCATGGGGGATACGCAGGGATTTGCCGATAGCGATCCCGAGCCCCATATTCATCACCATGTCGAATCCCAGCACCCGGGTGATGGCGTCGCGCACTGAATCCACGCGTCCCCGGTACCCGTAGAACGGCGACGTGGCATAGCTCACCACCTGGGCCGCCAAGCTGGGGTCGAGCTGCACCACGTGGGCCAGATCGTCGGCGTCCGCCAGCGGGTTCAGACTCAGTTCCAGTAGCCGGTGGGCCATCTCCGGAATCGGCGGAAGATCGTGGATTTCCTGGATCCGGTCGCGGATACGCAAGGGCGTGAACTGCTGCGGCCCATCCGGTTGGCTGGCCACGTCGTCGAGATCGAAATCCGGGCGCACCAAATCCACCACCGGACGCGCGAAGCTGCCGCGCCAAGCGTTGGGCTGCAGGTTGAGGAAATCGGTGGGTTGGACCGCCAGCAGACTGCTGCGGGATCCTGGTTCGAAATAGACCTCTCCCGTTTGCAGGAGACTCTCATCCAGGATGACCGGGATGCCGTAGGCCTGCCCCAAGGGGGGGACGGACCCGAGTTCGCAATCCTGACAAATCCGCCCCACCTCATCCTCGCCCACCGGCTCCAGATCGCACTCCAACTGCTTGCACAAGGCATCGAAGTCGAGGATGTGGGTGGCGGGCAACACCGCCATCAACATACGCTTGGGCCCCTTGAGGAGCACCGCCCGGGCGAGTTGCCCGAGGGGGGTCTGAGTCGTCTCAGCGGCCTGCCGAAGAGTCTCCGTCGGGGCGTGCGGCAACTCGCGGAATGGGACCGCCCGCTGCCGCAGGTACTGGGTTACGGAGTCCGGAATCGCCATGAATTCTCCACCTAAAGGATGCGCGCCAGTCGCCGGGCATATCGCCACCGGCCACCCCCGGCGGCATGGGTCCGGGCGCCGCGCGTGAATGGATTCATTGTAGATATCGGCGCCCCCCAGACCCCCTTTAACCGGAGCAACGGGCACCCCGGGGCCCATTAACCACGTCGTCCTGCCAACACCTGCATGGCCGCGTGGATCTCCTGGAAGCGGGCAGTATCTCCGCCGCGGTCCGGGTGATGTTTCATGGCGAGGCGCCGGTAGCGCCGTTGGATGTCGCGCGCACACGCCCCAGCCTCCAGCCCCAATACCTTGAGGGCGTCGTGACAGCGGTCCCGGTTGCGGAAACGGGCCCAGAACTGGTTTAACAGCCGATCCACGTCGCCAGGAGTAATGCCCCGCAGATGCTCCAGATCGAGGTAGTAATCGCGCAGCGAGTCATGCGGTGCCGGCAACCCCCCGGCCGCGCTCCGAAACGGAAGCAGACGGATCTTCAGGCAGTGGATCTCCAGACCACCGCGCCGCTCCCGGCAGCGGCGGTCCTGTAACCGGTACAGCCAATGGAACAACAGAAAATGGGCCGCATAGAGGCCCACGGAGGAATCGAAGCTGGCGGCAGCGAACGGGGGACTGCCCTCTTCCTTCAGGCGCTTGAACAGGAGATATTCGCTGAGGCCCGCAGGATGCGCTTCCAGGACCTCCTGGAGGCGATCCAGTATCTGTGTCTCCAGCACCGTGGGAGCATCCATGGGAACTCCGGGGTCGTGGTCACCGTCCCTCCCACCACCAATTAGGCCCGCGTCTGCAAGGGCCTATCGGCCTGCGTCAGGCTCGCCTTGAACTGGTCCCACAGGGCGCGATAGGGCGCTCCGACTTCCATTCCCGCCCACGGCCCCAGATCCTGGGCCAGGTGGTCCAGGGATGAAACCCCATCCGGGCGTCCCTTCGGAAATTGGCCGTCGCGGGGAAACACCACGCGGCCGTCCACCGGCATACCGGGGATCGCCTCGCGCACCGCTTGTACCCGTGTCCGATTGGCGTGGAGCGGATTTGGAAATTTGTAGCTGCCGCCCCGGATGACCTGGGTCCATTGGTTGATATGCTGCGCGCCGAACAGCATCCCGGGGTAGGGCTTGATATCCAGCACCACGACGCCTCCCTGGACCAACAGCAGCCAGTCAAGCTGCAGCACGCCGCCCACACCGTCGGGGATCACCACATCGCGCAGCAGGTCGGCACAGAGCCGACGCAAGATACGACGGATCCGGCGTGACTCGGCGCTACGTCTCCACCATCGCCGCAGGATCAGCAATGCAATGAACACCACCGCCACGGCAGCGGTCCAAAGCCACCATTGTTCCGGTGGACGCGTGAGGATTTGCGCGAGGCCCCTCACCGCCCGCGGCCCCACGTCCAACGACGGCGGCCGGCGGCCGGGGACGCGGATCCCGCGCAGCCTACACCCACCACACAGGGCACCTGCAGGTGCTCCGTTCCCTTATCTAGACGAGCCACCATCCGTTATCCTCCCCTCGCCAGCACCGCGGAATGCGTGTTGGTCACCCGACGGACACGGAAGATTAACAAACGCACTGTTTTCGGGCTATGATGGACAATACCTACGTGCCCACACTGACCGACCGGGTATACCCGCGCTGCGGGAACGCAGCCGTCTACCCGGCATCGGCCAACGGAGAATGCCTGGATGAAGATGGTGACCGCGATCATTAAGCCGTTCAAGCTGGACGACGTCCGCGAGGCGCTCTCTGAAATCGGCGTAAAGGGCATCACCGCCACCGAGGTCAAGGGTTTCGGCCGCCAGAAGGGCCACACGGAACTCTATCGCGGGGCGGAGTACGTGGTGGATTTCCTGCCCAAGATCAAGCTGGAAGTGGCCGTGGACGACGACATGGTGGAGCGCGTCGTGGAGACCGTCATCGGCTCCGCCCGTACCGGTAAGATCGGAGACGGCAAGATCTTCGTCCACCCCTTGGAGCAAGTGGTTCGGATCCGTACTGGCGAAACCGGACCGGACGCCCTGTAGTAAAACCACCCCATTCAATAGAATAAAGGGCCCGACATGACCCCCTGCAGGCATCACCTGCGCGGACTCCGCTATCTGTTGCTGACCTCCGCCACCGTTCCGCTCCCCGCCCTGGCTCAAACCGGCGCCCATCTGAACCCCGCCAATACCTCGTGGCTGCTTACCGCCACGGCCCTGGTGCTGTTCATGACCATCCCGGGCCTCGCTCTATTCTACGGCGGACTGGTGCGTAGCAAGAACGTCCTCTCGGTACTCATGCAGTGTTTCGCCATCACCGCCCTGGTCTCGGTCCTGTGGCTGCTGTTCGGCTACAGTCTGGCATTCGGCAACGGCGATTCCCTCCAGCGGTGGATCGGCGGCCTGCACCAGGCGATGCTCTCCGGTGTCGGGATCCACGCCCTCAAGGGGGATGTCCCGACGACCGTGTACGTGATGTTCCAAATGACCTTCGCCATCATCACCCCAGCCTTGATCGTGGGCGGCTACGCGGAACGCATGCGTTTCTCCGCGATGCTGTGGTTCAGTGGCCTATGGCTGGCGCTGGTTTATGCGCCGGTGTGTCATTGGGTATGGGGCGGCGGCTGGCTCGCGCAACTCGGACTCATGGATTTCGCGGGGGGCACGGTGGTACACGTCAATGCGGGTATCGCCGCCCTGGTGGCCGCCTTGGTGCTGGGACGGCGGCGCGGCTTTCCCTCGACGCCCATGCCACCCCACAACCTGACCATGACAGTCACCGGTGCGGGCATGCTGTGGGTGGGCTGGTTCGGTTTTAACGCGGGTAGCGCCCTGGCCGCCAACGGCTCCGCCGGCATGGCGATGCTGGTCACCCACATCGGGGCCGCGTCCGGGTGCCTGGCCTGGATGATCAGTGAGTGGCTGCGTTACGGCAAGCCCAGCGTGCTCGGGATTGTCACCGGTATGGTGGCGGGGCTCGGCACTATCACCCCGGCGTCCGGCTTCGTCGGTCCGCTGGGGGCCGTGGCTATCGGCGCCAGCGCCGGGGTCGTGTGCTTCGTGGCCACCAACCTCATCAAGCGACGGTTTCACATCGACGACTCCTTGGACGTGTTCCCCGTGCACGGCGTGGGCGGGATCATCGGCACTCTGCTCACCGGGGTGTTCGCCAGTGCGAGCCTGGGGGGCGTTGGATTGGCAGCCGGGGTTACCGTGGGTCACCAGGTATGGGTGCAGTTCATCGGGGTCATGGCCACCCTGGCATGGTCCGGCGGCGTCAGCTTCGTGTTGCTGAAGGTGATCGATGCCGTCATCGGCCTGCGGGTCTCCCCCGAGCAGGAGGCGGAAGGGCTCGACGTGGCACTCCACGAGGAGAGCGGATACAACCTGTGAGCCCGCGCCGCCCCGAGGCACCCGCCCCATGCTGCTAAGGATCCGGTTGAACGAACCCGCCGAGGCGGGCATTGCCTGGATGCAGGCGATGCTCGCCCGCTACGACACCGGCGCGCTGGAATGGGTCCGCATCGACCACGGTAGCGCCCGCTACCAGGGGGTGTACGGCTGCTGCTGGCTACCCACCCGGGAGCGGCCCACCTACCGGATCTCCTGCAAACTGCCGGGACCGTTCCCCACTTCGACCACCACCCGCAAGCCGCCCCTGTATCGGGACGCCGACGGATCGTTCCCTGCCGTGCCCAAAGGCTGCCGCAAGGGTGCGTGGTTGTATGACCCGAAGACCGGGCGCGAATGGGTCCAGGTCCGCGGCCGTACCCGCCTGGGGAACCTGGATCAAGCCCTGATATGGATCTTCGCCCACGAGGCGTTCCATTACCTGCGCGCCACCCGTCAGGTGCCGGGGCGCAACACCGAGATCGCCGCCGACGCCTATGCCGACGCGCAGCTGGCATCGTTCCGCGATCAAGGCCGGGGGCGGTGCACACCGGATCCGGCGCCACCGCGGAATTCCGCGTCCCCGCCCGGACGTCTGCAGCGGATCCTGTCCTTTCTGGGCTGACGATTCAAACCGCGCAGGGCGACCCGGCAGGCCAGGGCCGCATTCGGCTTGGACAGATCGCCCTACTTCGAGGACCGCCCGGCCGAGCCGTCCCCATGCAGCGACCGGGCCTCGTTACCGCAGAAGGTCACCACCCGCCCCAGCACCTGGCGCACCGCGCGATTGGCCGCCTGTACACCGCTGTAAGGATCGTTCCCGGGCGCCGGCGCCACCGCCTCGAACACCCGCGTCGCCAGGATCTGGCGTGTACGGCCATCCAGCAGCCAAGCGCGCAGGGTGAAGCGGACCCGGCTGGGGCGCACCGTAAACTCCTGCTGCAGGCGCAGGATCTGCGTCTCCAAACGCAGATCCGCCGGCACTCCGGTGGACGCGGTCACCACCGCGCGGAAACCGCCGTGCTGCGCCAGGGCCTGCACCAGCAGTGGCTCTAACATCCGCGCCGGGGCACTCACCCATTGATTGCGAGCGTAGTAGTCCAACTCCTGGGCACGGGGCACGTAGGCCATGCCTCGATCCTGAAAACCCGGCAAGGCAGACGGCGGATCCACGGCGATCACCAGCGTGCCACCCACCGCGGCCGGTGCGTGCGCCTCCGGCAAGGTGAGCAGATACTGCTTGGGGTTCGGGGCGGGCACGGGACCCAGGACGCTGCATCCCCCCCCCAGGGGAATGACCACCCAGAGCAGGAACACCACGAATCCGCGGAACGCACCCGCACGCCGCCCACCGCAGGTGTAATGCCGGGCCATCGCCTTCTCTCCCGTGCCCTGGTAAGGCGCGTTCATTCGCCGGGCCCCGGTGGCGCCGGCTGACGCCCGAACAGCAGGCTCCGCGGGTCACGGCGTAGGGCGTCGCTGGTCTGTTGCAGGTTCGCCACCAGCCGGCGCAGATCCACCACCAATCCCTGCACCTCCGGGAGGGTGGTGTCGGTGAACTGCTCCAGCCCGGGGCTGGTGGTCTGCAACGTCTTGCTCAAACCATCAGCGGTATGCGCCAGGGTATCGGACATGCGCTGGAGGGAGGCCGCGCTCTGGCCGATGCTCCGGAAGGTCTTATCCAAGCCCGCAGTAGCGGTCGCGGTATGCTGCAGGGTGCTGGCCGCGTTGCCCAGGGCCCGATCCAGCGTGTCGGTCTGCCGGGCCAGGTTGGCGGTCACCGTCTCCACGTGTTGCAGGGTCTGGCCGATCGCCTTGCGGTTCGGCCCATTGAGCAGATCGGCCAGTTCCCGCGACATCGAGGTCACGTTGTTCAGCAGCTCAGAGAAGTTCGAGTCCAGACGGGCCAAAAACGACGGTTCGCTGCGGATCACCGGGATCCGGTGGCCGGCAGTCGCCGTGAGCGGTGGCGCGTCCCGGGTCCCGCCGCTCAGTTCCACATAAGCAATACCGGTGAGGCCTTGCAGGCGCAGACTCGCCACCGTGTTCTCCTTCACCGGGGTGCCGTGCCGGATCTCCACCGTGAGCCGCACCTGCTCCGGGTTGCCGGGGGCCAGTTCAATCTGGCGCACCCGGCCCACCGCAACACCGCGGTATTTCACCGGGGCGTCGTTGTTGAGTCCCGATACCGACTCGTTGATAAAGATGTAATAGGGGTCGTAGGTCTGGCGCAGGGAACCGGTGGCCAGCCACAGGCTGCCGCCGATCAGCGCGCCGCCCAGCAGCACCACGAACAGCCCCACCAGTGCGTAGTTTACCTTGGGTTCCATTGCTGGCTCGCCGCTCCACGCCCCCGCGCACCCTGGAAGAACGCCTGCACCAATGGATGCTCCGAGGCATAGAGTTCCGCCACCGGACCCTCTCCCACCAAGCGCCCCGCGCCCAGCATCGCCACCTGGTCCGCCACCCGCCACAGGCTATCCAAGTCATGAGTGACCATTACCACGGTCAGCCCCAGACTGTCACGCAGTTGCACTACCAGTTCATCCAATTCCCCGGCGCTCACCGGATCCAGCCCCGAGGTCGGCTCGTCCAGGAACACCAGTTCCGGGTCCAAGGCCAGGGCTCGCGCGAGCCCCGCGCGTTTGCGCATGCCGCCGCTGAGCTGGCTGGGCTGCTTCGCCGCGCTGTCCGCCGGCAGACCCACCATGGCGATCTTCATAGCAGCAATCCCGTCGATCAGGGTATCGGCCAGACGCGTATGCTCCCGCAGGGGCATCCCGACATTCTCCAGCACCGTCATGGAACTGAACAGGGCATCGCGCTGAAACAGCACTCCGGTACGCCGGCGCAGTGCCAACAACGCGCCGTCACCCAAGCTCGCCACGTCCTGCCCGAACAAGCGGATAATCCCGGACACCGGACGGTGCAGCAGCAGCATCTCCCGCAACAGGGTAGACTTGCCCGATCCACTACCCCCCACGATAGCGAAGATCTCCCCGCGGCGAACCGTCAGGCTTATGCGATCGTGGACGACGGTGGAACCGAAGCGAGTGGTCAGCTCCCGCACCTCCACCAGCGGCTCGCCCTCCTTCCCGGTCACCTCACACTCCCATCCAACTGAACACCACGGAGAAGGCTGCGTCAACCACGATGATCAGGAAGATGGACTGCACCACGCTGACTGTGGTCTGGCGCCCCACACTATCAGCGCTGCCGGTCACCCGGAAACCCTGATAACAACCCACGACGGCGATAATGCCCGCAAACATCGGCGCCTTGGAGATCCCCAGGAGATAGGACGGCAAGGTCACTGCGGATTCGAACCGGGTCAGGAACGCCGTCATGCTGACGCCGAGCTGCAACTGTGCCATGACCATGCCGCCCAGCACACCCATGGCGTCCGCATACACGGTGAGCAGCGGAAGCGCGATGATCAGGGCCAACAGCTTGGGTACTACCAGCACCTCCATGGGCGCGACGCCCATGGTACGCAGTGCGTCGATCTCCTCGTTCACCTGCATGGTGCCGATCTGCGCCGCGTAGGCCGAACCGGTGCGCCCCGCCACGATGATGGCGGTCATCAGCGGGGCCAGTTCCCGCAGCATGGAGAAGCCCACCAGATCCGCGATGAAGATGTTGGCCCCGTAGTAGCGTAGCTGCGCACCACCCTGATAGGCGATCACCACACCCAGCAGAAACGTCAGCAGACCGAGGATCGGCAGCGCGTTGCAGCCCGCCACCTGGATCCCGCTGAGCACCAAGCGCGCGCGCACCCGCCCAGGGTGGCGGACCCAGCGTAGCAGGGTTACGAAGATCTCACCCAGAAACGTCAACAGGCCGGCCGCCTGCTCCACCCGGGACCAGGTGTTGCGCCCCAGATGCTCGAGCCGTCCGGTCCGCGGCAGCGCCGGCATCTCCACCTCGGACAGCGCCGGGCTGCGGATGAGCATCAGCAAGTCGGAGAGCTCCGGGCGCAGGCCCTCTACCGACACCTGCCGCCCCGCCTGTTCGAGACCACGCAGCGTACGGCACAACAGGAAGGCTCCGGCCGTATCCATGGAACTGACGTTGGCGCCATCCAGCACCACGCGCCCATCGGGCCAGGGGATGGTGTCGATCCGGGCTTGCAGGATGCCGAGCCGTTCCACGGTCCAATCCCCCAGGCACTGCACCGTGTCTTGGCCGGCGACCCGCCGGATGTCGGGCGCCGGAGCGCCCCCGGTTTCCAACGGTCGGCTCATGGCCGCAGAGTGTTGCGCGCACCCGCGCGCCTTGCAAGGGTTTTCCGGTGCGCCGTTCCGCCGCCGGAATTCCTGTTAGAATGGATCTGGAACAGATCGGACCCGCGAACCGGACGAAGCGCGGGACCGCCACGGAGGAACCCATGGCACGCACCGAATCGACCATGTTGGAACTCGGCACGCCGGCGCCGGCGTTTCGCCTGCCCGAACCGGCCAGCGGCCGGGAGATCGCGCTGGAGGATTTCAAGGATACGCCGGCCTTGCTGGTGATGTTCCTGTGCAACCACTGTCCCTACGTGCAGCACCTGCGGCACAAACTCGCCGAGGTGGTGCGCCGCTACCAACCGAAGGGCTTGGCGGCGGTGGGCATCAACGCCAACGACGTAGACCACTACCCTGACGACGCGCCGGAAAAGATGGTGGAAGAGGTTCGCACCATCGGCTATACCTTCCCGTATCTGTACGACGCGAGCCAGGAGGTGGCGAAGGCCTACCGGGCGGCGTGCACCCCGGACTTCTTCCTGTTCGACGGAAAACGGCGGCTCGTCTACCGCGGCCAGTTCGACGCCGCCCGCCCGCGCAGCGATACTCCGGTGACTGGCAAAGACCTGTCCGCCGCCGTGGAGGCAGTACTGGCGGGGCGGCCGGTCCCCGCGGAGCAACGCGCGAGTCTCGGGTGCAACATCAAGTGGAAACCGGGTAACGGACCGGACTATTTCGGCTGATGGGCCACGCCGGCGTGCGCGGGGACGGGACTCCGCAATAATAGCTCGAGGATACCGCGCAGCAACCGCCCCGGCTCCGGGGGGCAACCGCGGATCACCCCGTCCACCGGGATCACGTTGGCCACCGCACCACAGCTGGCATAGGAGATCCCGAATTCCCCCCCGTCGGCACCGCAGTCGCCCACCGCGATCACCCGCTTCGGTTCCGGCATCGCCTCATAGGTGGCGCGCAAAGCCGCCTCCATATGGCGCGATACCGGACCGGTGACCAGCAACAGGTCCGCGTGGCGCGGGGAAGCCACGAAGTGGACGCCGAAGCGCTCGATATCATAGTACGGGTTGTCGAGGGCTTGGATCTCCAGCTCACAGCCGTTGCAGGAGCCCGCGTCCACCTGCCGGATCGCGAGGCTGCCGGCGAAGCGCGCCATGACCACGGCATGCAGCCGTTCGCCCACCGCCTCCAGGGCCGGACCGTCCGGCACCGGCTCCGTGACCACGCCCACGCGGGCGATCTTGCGCAACGTCCTCAGCATCTGTAGCTCCTCACCGGATACCGGCTACAGGTCGTGACCCGAGTAGGACCCGTTCACCGACTTGTTGCATACCGGAAAATCCGGCACGATGTTCTCCCGCACCAGCACCTCCAAGGCCGGCCAGTTGAGCCAGCTGGGATCGCGCGGGAAGTAACGGCTCACCCTGCCGCCGGCGCCGAAGCGCACGTAGCAGAGGATCTCGCCGCGCCAGCCCTCCACCAGCCCCAGCCCCTCGGCATCCTCTGCGGGATCCTGCCACGGTGCCCGTACGCCGCCGTCCGGCAACCGGTCCAGCAGGTGTTCGAGCAGGCCCAAGGCGACGCGGATCTCGTCCACCCGCACCCGTACCCGTGCCGCCACATCGCCTTCCTGGAACACCGGGACGCGCACGTCCAGATCCTGGTAGGGCGCGTACGGCGCGTCGTGCCGCAGGTCCCGCCCGATCCCGCTGGCACGCGCCACGTACCCCAGCACACCGAGGCGCGACGCAGCATCCAGCGTCAGCACCCCGGTGCCGACGAGACGGTCCTGCAAGGCGGTGTTCTCCTCCACGATGACCGCCAGCTCCTCCAGTTCCCGTCTCAGGTCCGCGGCGCGCCGCGACAGCTCCGCGCGCTCCTCCGGCGCCACGTCCACCACCACGCCACCGGGAACGATCACGTCGTACAACAAACGATGGCCAAACACCCGCGCGCTGTCGCGCTGCCACAGCTCCCGCAGCCGGCTGAATTGATACCAGGCGAAGGCGAAACCGACGTCGTTGCAGATCGCTCCGATATCCCCAAGGTGGTTGGCCACCCGCTCGCGCTCCGCCAGCACCCCGCGCACCGCCAGGGCCCGGCCCGGCACCTCGATCCCCGCGGCACGTTCCATCGCCATGCAGGCCGCCCAAGCATGGGCCACAGTGGAATCACCGGACACCCGGGCGGCAAGCCGCGCCAGGCCCACCGCGTCACGCCCCTCCGCGATCTTCTCGATCCCCTTGTGGGCATAGCCCAACCGCGCCTCCAGATTGAGCACCGTCTCGCCCACCGCCTGGAATCGGAAGTGCCCGGGCTCGATGATCCCCGCGTGCACCGGACCCACTGGAATCTCGTACACCCCGGAGCCGTAGGCACGCAGAAATGGATAGGTATTGTCCCCGCGGGTCTCCGGCAACGGCTCCCCTGCGGCCGGGCAGTCGCTACGCAGGGGATAGACCTTGTCCGGCCAAGCCTGGTGGCGCACCCACCGACGCACGTCCGGGTGATCCATGAAGGCGATCCCGAACAGATCTTGCAGGTGGCGCTCGGGGCGGTCCGCCGCGGCATAGTGGGGCACATGGGACGGCAGGATAGGCGTCGCCACGTCTACCACGGTGCGCACCACCAGATAGTCGCCCTGGTGCTCGAAACAGGCGCTCACCCAGAGTTGCGGCCCGCGGTGCTCGCCCCAAACGCCGCACCAGCGCAGTCCCGTGCGGGCTGCGAGGCGCGCGATCCCGCCCCAGTCCTCGGGATCCACACGCAGTTCGCGGGCGGGGCGCAACGCGGTACCGGGCACTGCCTCCACCAGCAGATTCTCGTGCTTCGACTGTTCCAGGAACCGGTCCAGCCAGTCGAACGGGACACCTCGCGTTTGAGTCGAGTCGACCACGGTGCTCACCCGAGCAGGGAACTGCCCGCGATCAGGCGAGTAGCCTGATCGAACCAGTGGGCCAGTAGCCCCGGAATCGCGAGTCCCAGCCACAGTACCAGGCCAAGTTGCAAGGCCACCGGCAACATGTTGGCCGGCACCGGGTCCTGCCCGGCAGGCCGGTCCCCGTACACCATGGGATGCAGGTGCCGGAACAGCCCGGCGAACGCCACCCCCAAACCCAGCAGCAGCGGCAAAGTCAGCCATGGCCAGCTCTTCATGGTGGCGCTGAGGAGCAAGAACTCGCTGGTAAAGACCCCGAACGGGGGAAACCCAGCGATGGCCGCGGTACCCAGCAGCAGGCCCCAACCCACCGCGGGCTGGGTGCGCAGCAGGCCGCGGATCTGCTCGATGCGCTGGGTACCCGCAACGTGGGCGGCGTGGCCCACGGTAACGAAGATCGCGGATTTAGTCAGGGAGTGCACCGTCATGTGCAGCAACGCGCCGAAGGTGGCGAGGGGCCCGCCCACGCCGAACCCGAAGGTCATCAACCCCATGTGTTCGATAGAAGAGTAGCTGTACATGCGCTTGATGTCGCGCTGGCGATGCAGGGAAAAGGCTGCCACCAGGAACGACAGCATGCCGAAACCCATCATCAGGTGCCCAGCCAGGGCGGTGCCCAGGGCCGGGTCCACCAGCATTTTCATCCGCACCACCGCGTACAGGGCCACGTTCAGCAACAGGCCTGACAGGATAGCGGACATGGGGGTAGGCCCCTCGGAGTGTGCTTCCGGCAGCCAGCTGTGCAGCGGGACGAGCCCCACCTTGGTTCCGTAGCCCACCAGCAGGAACACGAACGCCAGGCCCACCACCGCCGGCTCCAGGCTGGGTGCCGCCTGGTGGAGCACGGTCCACAGCAGGGCATCGTCACGGTTGTGGATCACCCGCGACCCCGCGAAATAAAGCAGGACGGTACCGAACAGGGCCTGGGCAAGACCCACGCCGCACAGGATAAAGTACTTCCAGGCCGCCTCCACCGATTCCGGCGTGCGGTACAGGCTCACCAGCAGCACCGTCGCCAGGGTCGCCCCCTCCATGGCCACCCACAGGATCCCCAGGTTGTTGGTGGACAAGGCCAGCAGCATGGTGAACAAAAACCCCTGGTACATGCTGTGGTAGAGACGCATGCGCCGTGCGTTCACCCGGCCCCGGTGCACCTCATGGGCCATGTAGGGGCGCGAGAAGATCGCAGTGGTGAACCCGACGAGGGCAGTGAGAACCACCAGGTAGACATTGAAGGCGTCGATATAGAACATCCGGCCGGGGCTCAGCAGCGGCCCAACCCGCAACACCTCCAGAGCCGTCACGAGGCTGGCCGCAAAGGTCGCGGCACAGACCGCCACGTTCACCCAGCCGGCAACGGAACGGTAGCCCATAAGGCCCAGCAGCACCGCGCCCGCCAACGGCAGAAGCAGTGTCAGGTACAGTGCGCTCACGGCTCGGACTCGCTCAGGCGATTGAGCCGATCCACGTCCAGGGTATCGATGCTGGCGCGGATCTGTAGGAAAACCACGCCGAACAGGATGGCCGCCACCAGCACATCGAAGGCGATTCCCAGCTCTACCACCATGGGCATTCCGTAGGTGGACACCACGGCCGCGAAGAACAGCCCATTCTCGATGGACATAAAACCCACCACCTGGGTCACTGCTTCCTTGCGCGCGATCATCAGCAGCATGCCCAACAGTACCACCGCCAGGCTCACCGCGATGGTGTTGCGGGTCAGCAGCGTGGAGAGGCGAACCACCGGCAGCGCCACGTAATAGCTGAAGATCACCAGACTCGCGCCGCCCAGCTGCACCAGGGTCCGGTTGCCCTCTGATTCCACTTCGCGCTCCATGCCCAGGCGCAGCACCAGTCGATGCAGCACCCAGGGAATCAGCAGCGCCTTCAGCCCGAAGGTGAGCAACGCCGAAATGTAGAGGTGGGAATACCCCGAGACATGGGCCACCAGTGCGGTGGTGGCCGCAAGCAACACCCCTTGCCAGGCGAAGACCCGCACCAAGTTGATGAGCCGCGACTGGGCCAACATGGCAAACGAGGTAAACAACACCAGAGCCGCCAGCAGCAGGATCAGTTGCTGACTGATGTCCAGGCCTTGCAGATCGGTCATCCGCCCACTTCCAGGATCACGTGGCTGAGCATGCCCAACAGACACAGCAGATAGGCAAAGCCCAAGAACTGGGGCACTGCGAACAGGCGCATCTTGGCGAACAGGGTCTCGCTCACGGCCAGCACGGTCGCCAACACCGCCAGCTTGAGAGACACCGCCATTGCACCTAATAAGAGCGCGCCAGCGCTGAACTGCACGGCGACCCCCCAAGGCAGGAAGATGTTGGCGATCAGCACCGCGTAGATCATGAGCTTGATCTGGGACGCCCAATCAATCAACGCCAAGTGCCGGCCGCTGTACTCCAGCACCGTGGCCTCGTGGATCATGGTCAACTCAAGATGGGTGGCCGGGTTATCCACGGGGATGCGTCCGGTCTCCGCCACCGCCACCAGCATCAGGCCCAGGGCAGCGAACACAAAAGATGGCCGGATCATCAGACCATGACTCAGGATGCGCTCGATGACCACCGACAGATCCGTGGTATGGGCCCCCATGGCCACGGTGAATACCGCCATGAGCAGCGCCGGTTCCGCGAGCGACGCGATGGTCATCTCCCGGGAAGATCCCATCCCGCCAAACGCGGTCCCCACATCCATACCCGCCAGGGCCAGAAAGAACCGCGCCAGGGCAAAGAAACCCACCAGTACGATGACATCGGCGATGGCCGAGGTGGGCAATCGCACGGCCACCAGGGGCACCACCGCCGCCGCGAGCACCGTGGCGCCGAAGATCACATAGGGAGCAGCGCGGAATAACCAGGACGATTCCTCCGCCAGCAGCATTTCCTTGCGGAACAGCCGCACCAGATCCCGGTAGGGTTGAATCACGGGTGGCGAGCGGCGGTTCTGCAACCGGCACTTGACCCGCTTGATCCAGCCCGCCAGTAACGGCGCGCTGGCCACGAACAGCGCGGTCTGCACCAGGGCCAGCAGCCAGCTCGTCAGGTAATCAGCCACAGCAACACCAGCAAGGTAAAGAACGAGTACGCCAAATAGGTGCGGACGCTGCCGGTCTGGATGCGCCCGACCTGACGCGCCGCCGCCGTTACCCACCGCCCGACCGGTTCATAGAGCACGCGCCAGGAGCGGTCCTCGACACGCAGCTCGTGGCGGATGCCGATAGTCCGCAGCGGCTGAACCGGGTCCCGGGTCTCCTCGATCTGCTCGCGCAGATCCCATACCGGACGGAAGATGCGCCGGATCGGATCGGCGAACGCCGTGGAGGTGTACTGCATGCGCGCGTCCAGCGGGCCGAAGCCGCTGCTCCAGGGAGGGACGCGGCGCACTAATCGGGTATGGGCGCGCGCGTTGAGCAACGCGAACATCAGTCCCCCGAACAGGACCATGCCCGCCAGCACCAGGGGCGCGCCGTAGGACGCAACGTCCGGCGCCACAGGAGTAAGCCACAGCCAGCCATGCGCGGAGGCGCTCGGCAATCCACGCCCGAGGAGTTGACGCGTGATGGGCTCCAGGGCGCGCACCACGAAGGTCGGCAAAACCCCGAATCCCAGGCACAACACCGCCAGCAGCCCTTGGCCGAGGCGCATCCCCAGGCCCACCTCGCGGGCGTGGCGCACATGGCGGCTGCGGGCGCGGCCCAGGAACGCCACGCCGTAGACCTTGACAAAGCACGCCGCCGCCAAAGCGCCAGTCAGGGCCAGCACCGCCGCGGTCACCGGTATCAACGCGCGCAGTACGCCGCTGTGCAGGGCGGGAGCCTGCAAGGCGGTCTGGAAGGTCAGCCACTCGGAGACGAAGCCGTTGAAAGGCGGGAGCCCGGAGATACTGATACAACCCACCAGAAAGAACAGCGCGGTAACCGGCATGCGCCGTATCAGTCCACCCATGCGCTCCAGGTCGCCTTCGTGACTGCGTTGCAGTACGGCGCCCGATCCGAGGAACAGCAGCCCCTTGAACAGCGCGTGGTTGACGACGTGGTACAGGGCCGCCAGCAAGCCCAGCACCCCGAGGCGCGGAAAGCCGCTGCCGGTGAAGATCACCGACAGCCCAAGGGCCATGAAGATGATGCCCATGTTCTCCACTGAGGAGTAGGCGAGCAAGCGTTTCAAGTCGTTCTGCATCAGGGCATAGAGGACCCCCAACAGCGCCGCGGCGCTCCCCGCCACCAACAGCACCAGACCCCAACCCCACTGCAGGTGACCGAGCAGCCCGAAGGTGAAACGGATCAAGCCGTAGACCGCCACCTTGAGCATCACGCCACTCATCAGCGCGGAGATGTGAGACGGTGCTACCGGGTGCGCCTCCGGCAGCCAGGCATGCAAAGGCACCAACCCCGCCTTCATGCCGAACCCGAACAGGGCCAGGGCGAAGGCCACCGACGCCCAGGCGGGGGTCAGGACCGCGCTGCTCATCGCGTCGAAGGAAAACCCGCCGCCGAATCCCGCCAGCACACCGAAGGCCAGCAGAATCGCCAGTCCGCCGACCTCCGCCATCAACAGATAGAGAAAGGCGGCACGGCGGTTCGCGGCGTGCTGGTGCTGGTAGGCCACAAGGAAATAACTGGCCAGTGACATCAATTCCCACGCCACCATGAACACGAAGGCGTCGTCCGCCAGGACCACCAGTTCCATGGCCGCCACGAACAGGCCGGTGAACACGTAGAGCACCGCAGTCGACTGGCGGCCGTGTTCGTACTCGCGCACGTAGCCGGGCCCGTAGAAGGCCACCGCCACGGTAACCACGCCGATCACCGCGAGGAAAAAGCCCGCCAGCGGGTCCACCCGCAGATGCCAGTGCAGCCACGGCAGGCCCAGAGGGACGGTCCCCGCCACCACGGTGGCGTGTAACAGCGCAGCGCCGCCCGCAAGCAGCGCGCCGAGCCCGCTCAGGCCCAGGAGCGTGAAACACGTGAACTTGGCGGGCGCCGGATAACGGTCGGCCGCCAAACCGAAGAGCCCCGAGGCGAGCGCGCCCAGGACCGCCCATTCAGCAAGCGTGAGGGACAACGCGGTTCCTTCAGACGGCGGAGCGCAAAACAGACAGCAGTAGCAAGGCCTACACCTCATACCCGAGATTCGCTCGGGAACCGGCGCTGGCAAGGGAAAGCACGGGGGGGACGCCACACCCGCCGCCGGGTTGGATGACGCGACGAATTATAAATACCCTACAACCGTCCCGTCAATGACGATCCAGCCTGGGGCAACGCACCATCCGCAGCCGCGAACCGATCGCGACACTGACCTGCCGCGCCGGAGATCGGAGGATCCCGCGGCCTGGACTCCACGCCTGGGGGACCGGCACCACCGGCGGCACGCCGGCGGTGCCGGGATCCACGGCTCAGTACACCGGCACCAGGCTGTAGCCCTTGGCCTCGTAGGCAATCACTGAGATATAGCCGTTGCCCACCACGTGCACCTCCGGAATCACGTCCTGGGGCGGGATATCATGCCCGCGCAGCGCCACATCGCAGGCCTCGGTGCGGATGCCCATGGCGTTGAGATGACGCACCGCTTTCTGCAGTTCCGCCACCGGACGCTGGTCCTGGTAGCTGATTCCGCGGCGGTCCTTGGTCAGAAACGCCACGGTGGGCCCCACTATCACCACCACCACGTGGGCCTTCACGCCCTGCTTGTCCATACTGGTGGCAGTCTTCCCCGCCAGATTGAGCACATGAGCGGCGCGCTCTGGGTTGCCCAAGTCCACCAGAAAAACCGCTTTTGCCGACTTCAGTCCGGCGAGAGCCGCGGCATCGTTGATCGGCGCGGCCTGTGCCGCAGTGGTCGACAGCAACAGCGTGAGTATCCATGCCCAACCCAGCGGCCCCGCAATCCGGCGCAGTCTAGCGTTCATGTTGGTTTCCTCCTGACAGGTGAAAGGCGACTCGATCATGGTAACGCGTCCTGGTCCATTCGGGCGGCCCCGTGTCCCGCCACTCCCGGCCCAACACATCGGGGCAGACGTACCACCCGGTCTACGCATTCCGTTCCGGCCCTTGACAGTTCGCCGACATTGCACTAATTCATGGCGCAGCGCACCCGCAATGGGGGCGGGAATGGACGTGACGCTATGGACCATCCGGGGACCCCGCGGTTCCACCTTGCCTTCCCGGTGACCGATCTGGAATCGAGCCGGAGATTTTACGTGGAGGTGTTGGGCTGCCGGGTGGGCCGCGAGAGTAACCGGTGGATCGACTTCGATTTCTACGGGCACCAGATCACCGGGCATCTGGCGCCTGAGCAAGCCGGCGCGGCGTCCACCACCCCGGTGGACGGGCACCCGGTGCCAGTACGGCACTTCGGTGTCATCCTGCCCTGGGACGACTGGCACGCCCTGTCCGCACGCCTATCCGGCACCGGGATTGCGTTCCTGATCCCGCCCCACGTGCGCTTCCGGGGTCAGCCCGGTGAACAGGCCACCCTATTCATCACTGACCCCAGCGGCAACGGGCTGGAGTTTAAATCGTTTCGGGATGCGAGCCGCCTGTTCGCCCGCTGAATCCTGCGCGGACCTAGCATGGGACCGCGGCCGCACGCACCGGATGACCTCGGTACCGAACCCACAACCGTTCCACCGGAGACCACAGCACGCGATGAACGAACGCCGCCGGCAGCCTCGAGTCCGTATGGAGATGCAAGTCAAACTCACCCACTCCACCTTCGGCTCGCGGGTGGTCGAGACCCGGGATTTTTCCCGGACGGGCCTGTTCCTGGTGCTGGCGGATGTACCGGCTCCGCCGGTCGGCAGCGTCGTCCAGGTCCAACTGCAGGGTCTGCCCCAGGAGGCGCCCACGCTGCCCATGCGGGTCGTCCATGGGGACGGAGCCGGCATCGGTCTGGTGCTCTCTGAATCTCCGCGTCCGGGGGAAGCGGTCCGCAGCGACGGGTTGGAATAGGTGGGAGCGAGGGTACGCCACGACGCAGCGATCGCGCTGCGCCTGCCTCCGAACCCCGGCACCCGCGGCCACCACAGCACCTTGTCATTCGAACCGGGAAGGATGCGGGTACGCTATGCGCCTCCTGCGTCGCGCGAATCACCGTAGTCCGGTCCGGACGCCCACTTGTGACCGTGGACCACCACTGGGATAATGGCGTTCACCACGCCCGGTTCCACGGGCGGGCCACGCCTCTGCGCCATGAACCGTTCCCAGGATGCCCCGGCCCCGAACCTCCACTGGGCATCCCGCGGATGAAGACACTTGCGATGACCGGGATGCCGGCCTGGGGAACCGCCTACGAAGATCGCGCCATCTGGGGTCTGGTGGTTTCATCCGGGCATCGCCGTCCATGCGGCCGACACATTACCAGGAGGTAAGCGGTGGCAATATCCACACTGCGCACCACTACTGAACCTTCACGGGCCGCGCAACCACACCGGCGGGTAGCCTGCGCAGGACGGAACGGATCAGGAGACGGGCGGTGAGTGTTGCCTCTGACGCCGCGCGCGTGCAGGTCGACCTGCAACGTCTGGAACGGCTCCTGGACGGCATAGAGGGGGGCCCCGGCGCCCTGGTGCACCGCCTCTTGCAGCTTGCATCGCAGGATGAGGCCGCGTTCTGGAAACTTTTGGATTCCAGTGATGTGTGGGGCGGCGCCGGTTCCCTGGCGAGCGCGGCCCTGGCTCCGAATCCGGGCCACCCAGACGCGCAGTGGCGCGATCGGGTACGAGAGATCCGGGAGATCCTGATGGACATCGGCGCCATGTTGATGGCAAGCGGACGTGCGCACCCGGGAATCTCCTCGTGGGTACTCGCCTTCAGCAATTGGAACCGTGGCGAAATCTGAACTAATGCGCCAGCGGAAGGAACCAGATGCAGCAGAGTAAACTCCGGTGGAAACACCCCTTTGGGCTGCTCGCCGTGGCGTTGGCGGTACTCGGCGGCATCCCGCTCGTGGCCTGGTCTGGTGAACTTGGCGGCACACCGCCGACTCTGCCACGGCCCGACCATGTGGTGATCGTGATCGAGGAAAACCACGCCTACGACGAGATCGTCGGCAACCCCGACGCCCCATACATCAACGCGCTGGCCGCGCGCGGCGCGCTCTTCAACCGCTCGTATGCGGTGACCCACCCCAGCGAGCCCAACTATCTGGCGCTGTTCTCTGGTTCCACCCAAGGGCTGCGCAGCGACTCCTGCCCCCACACCTACACCGGTCGCAACCTGGCCAGCGAACTGGTACGGCGGAAGCAATCCTTCGCCACCTATTCGGAATCCATGCCGGCAGTGGGATACACCGGCTGCCATTCGGGGGACTACTACCGCAAACACAACCCTGCAGTAAACTGGCAGGGCGTCAACGTGCGCAAGACCATGAACCTGCCGTTCACCCGTTTCCCGACAAATTTCGACGCGCTGCCCACCGTATCATTGGTCATCCCCAACGCCATGCACGACATGCACGATGGCACGGTCCGCCAAGGTGACCGGTGGCTGCGCAAGCATCTGGACGCCTACGTGCGCTGGGCGCAGAACCACAATAGCCTGTTGATCCTGACCTGGGACGAAGACGACCGCCAGAGCGACAACCACATCCCGACGCTCTTCGTCGGCCCAATGGTAACGCCCGGGGTCTACCCCACGCCCATCGACCATTACCGCGTGTTGCGTACTTTGGAAGACCTGTACGGACTGGCACCCCTGGGGCACAGCGCCCAGACCCGTCCGATCCATGGAATCTGGGTACGCGGGGCAAAATAACAGCCGCCAACACCCAGGGTTCGCCTCCCAACGGCCCTCAGCGCGGGGCGAGACTTGATGGAATCCGGCGCCGGTATACCGCGCGCAGACCGGCTATGTGCGGGCAATCGGGTGCCGCGGTGAAGCCTACCCAGCCGATCAATTGCGAACCGGGATCTCCAACCGCTGCCCTGGATAGATCACCGCGCGGCGGCTCATGTCGTTAACTTCCAACAGCGCTGCCAAGCGGATGCCGTAGCGGTGCGCGATTACGCTGGGACTTTCGCCGGGACGCACCACGTGGACGGCCTCGGACCGCGCCGTCTGCGCCACATGATTCGGGCGGGGCACCGAGCGGATCAACAGCTTCTCCCCAATGCGGATCAGGTGATCGTGGGCAGGGATCCCATTGCGCGCGCGCAGGGTGGACACCTTCATCCGATAGTGCCTGGCGATGGTGATCAGGGTCTCGTTGCGCCGGACTACGTGATACAGCCCGGCAGCTCGCGCCGGACGGGGCCCCGCATCAGCCACCCGCACGAAGCGCAGCGCGACGGGTACCGGGTGCGCAACCGGCCCCGGGCGTTGCAGCGATGCCCAGTCCCCGACACCGAGGGCCGCCAACCGGCCCTCGGGCAGCCACACCGTGGTCCCCGCCGGCAGCGGCACGCGGCCATGCACCGCCGCCGACGTCCACGCGGCGTTCAGCGCAGCGAGCCGCGCGGGCTTGACCTGGTAGCGCTCTGCCAGCACGTAGGCACGCATCGGGCGGGTCAGTACCACCCGGTCGCGCGCCACCGGGGTTTCATAGTGAATCTGCCCGGCGAAATAGCGCTGCGGATCACGTGCGATTTCCCGGACCGCAAGGAACTCCGCGTAGAAATTGTGCGACGCGAATCCGAAGGTCCGGGAGCGGTAGTCGCGCAGAATGCGGCCGAAGTCCGCACCATAGCGCTCCTTAGCCTGCATCATGCCGAGGATGCCGTAGTTGTAGGAAGTGATCGCCAAAGGCCAGCTACCCAGGGCTTCGTAGGCGGTGCGCAAATAACCCGCTGCGGCCCGCGCCGATGCGAAGGGATCGCGGCGCTCGTCCACCGCCCGGTTAATCTGCATGAACACGCGACCGGTGGCGCGAGTGAACTGCCACATCCCCACCGCGCCGGCACTGGAGAGGGCACGAGGCATAAATGAAGATTCCACATGCGGGAGGTAGGCCAGGTCCGCCGGCAGGCCGGCTTCCCGGAAGATCGCCCGGAAGCCGGGTTCATAGCGCCCACTGATCTCCAGGCCGCGCAGGAAACGTTCGCGCAATCCGCGCTGGGTGCGTACCCGATCCGCGGCACCATTCAGGGCCTGGGGGCCGGCCAGGGCGATAATCCGGGCAAGTAGGGCCTGCTGGCGGGCATTCAGGCGTTCGCGCCGATCGACGCGATGCTGCAACTGCGCCAGCTCGTCTTCCAGTTCACTGCGCTGCTCGCGCACGAAACGGCGCTGGCTGAACGTCAGCGCATCGCCGACGGGGCCGGGGATCTCGACGACTTTGTATACCAAACGCAAATCGTCCATATCGTGCAACGCCACCTGATCCTCGCGCCACACGCCGAACACCTTGCGCCAGAACGCCACGTTGGGTTTCAGCATCGGCGGCACGGGGAATAGGTCCGCTGCGGTATGAGCCTGCGGCGCGGTGGCGCCAGATACTCCAGATGTAACCGGAGAGGTAACGGGCTGAGGTTGCGCCGCCAAGACGGACGGGGACCCGGCAAGGCCGATCAACAGCCCTATGGCTCCCATGATACCGATCGGAGAATTGTTCCACTTCATACCGGTTCCATCCATTCCGTTGGGTTGTGACGATCGGCCCCGGACCTCGGGGACAGCGTATTATGCGGCACCAAGGCGTTCATGCAACAGGAATATGCGGCGCCGGGATCCGTTGCCAACCGACCTGCGGCAACACTCGGGTTCGGGGTCGGGAATCCCATCGATGCAATGCAAGCAAGGAACAAGCAAGAAGCGTTCCAATTCCTCCGCCGGCCCTGCAAACACGCCATCCCGAAACGCCCCGGGAATCGCCAAACACCCGGCACCCGCGCCGGGACCCTGGCACGAACTCCCCCACCGCGACCCAAACACAGCGGCGTCCAGCCGCACGGGTCGCCGCACCGGCCGCGGCCTGCGACCAAGCTACCGCGCGTCACTGCTGCCGTCCGCAGTCGCAGCATCGCGTTCGCGCTGATACTGATCGAAGCTCAAAGGGTGAGAGCAGTTGTTGGCGCCATTGTGGACACGCTTGTCCCGTTGCTGCTGGGTCTGCTGCAGGGTATCGTAGAGCGCGTGGTTTCCCGCGCTCCCGCAGCCTGCCGAGACCAGGGCGACCAACACAAAGGGGCCGGCCAGCCAATACCGCATCGTCACGCCCCTGCCCCTCGTGCAAACCCCGGGGCGTGGTCGCGGGAACACGCCCGCATCCGATCTCACCGTCCCAGCGGTGCGCTGGGACGCGCAATGTGGAGCCGCCCGACACACCCCACCAGTGGCACTACACGCGGTCCGCCGGTCCCGGCACTGACGGATTCTCACCCAGACCCGCTGGCCCCGATTCACTCTATAGCGGCGGCGATGGGGTTCGCTTCAGGACGGCAGCGCCCCGGCCGAGAACCGCGCCAGGCGCCCGGACTTTCCCGGCCCCATAACCGCATCCACATACATACCATAGTCGGCCCTGATGTCGCCGCTGGCGACGCCCCCGGGTGGAGGAGCCAGGACATTGGAGACGAATCGCAGACTCCCCAGGTCCACGTAGCCTCCTTCCAGGGCGAAGTTCGGGTTGAACCGGTAGCCGGCAAAGAGCCTGTAGGCAAAATCCGTATCGTCCACGAAACTGATGGCGGTGACACCGGCGCCCGCCAGCGCGGCATCCAGATCACCGGAACTGGCATGCTAGTCGGACTGGCCCAGGTTGACCCCGACATAGCCCTCCGCCCGAACCAAAGGCGTGGCGGCAAGACCGGCACCCAACAGCAGCACTCCCCAGATTCGCTTCGAAAGAGTCATGGCGCGCCTCCCGTAGCATTAACTCCGTACCCCCCCGGCGCATCTCGTCCGGTCCCCGGCTCAGCGCGCCTGATGCTCCAGCACATGGCTCAACCACAGGTCGCTCAGGTAGTCCTGCAAGCGGTTCTGAGACTGACGCGCCGCCAGGTTGTCCAGGTCGATCCAGAACAAAGGCTGATCCTGCATGGCGCACGAGAACACCGCGCGCGTGCGCTCACCGGTCTCCGGATCGATCTGCCATTGCAGACACTGGGCGCATACCCCCTGAAGCATGCACTGCATCGGGCTGCCCACCGTGCCCATAGCCTGCACGTCGGACCGGAAATAGCGCTGCAACTCGCCCTTCAGGGCGACTTGTAAACCACGCAGCAGGCCCGTGGAACCCATTACCATGATCTCGTCCACCGCTTGCAGCGGAATCGGCGACGCGCCATCCGGCTCCAGGGCGCCGTCACCGTAACGGCGGATCAGGTCGAGCACGTTGCCGTTGACGACACTGATGTCCTGGGGACGCCGGGACTCGATCCGGGGTTCCTGGGCGGTGGCCCAGACGATGCGGTCGGCGCCGGCCTCCAGTTCTTCCTGGTAGTAGAGTTCATCGGCACTGCGGAAGGTCGCCATGTACAGCACCCGGTCGCCAGCGGCGCGCAACGCCCGGCCCAGGGAAAACATCACCGCCGCGCCCCAGCGCCCGGCGATCACCAGCACGGTACGGCCCGGCTCGATCGGCGTGGGCGCCCCCGCGGGGCCCATCAGCACCAGGGGCTGCCCGGGTTTCAGCGCGGCCGCGAGCCGCGGGTTGGCGCCGCCACGCAACACGAACAGTCGGATGTTGTCACCGTCCACGCCTGCCCCACTGACCGTCTGCAGCGGGATCTGCAGGCGCGTCGCGTGCACCACCGGGCTCAGCCCTTCAAAGGTCTGCAGCCGGTAGAACTGCCCGGGCCTGAAGTTGCGCGCGGCGAGTGGCGCACGGATTTCCAACTCCACCACCGACGGGTTATCCAGGTTGATCCGATGGACCCGCGGGGTAAGCAGGTCCGCCAACTCCGAGCGGAACGCCTGATACGCCGCCTCCGAACAATCGTCCGCTGGCCGCCCTTCCTCCAGGGCGTGCATGACCTGGGGATAGCTGCGCAACGCGGAGGCCACTGCCTTGACGACGCTGCCGTGGAAAGCCGGGTGGGTATCGCCGATGAAGGTCACGCAGCGGCTCTCGTCCCGGTAGGAGGTGAACGGCCCGAATTCGGCCTCCTTGCAGTGTTGCACGGATTGCACCGGCTGCAGGTCCCGGCGGTGGCACACGTGGGGCAGGAAATGGTTGCCATCCAGTTCAAAGGTGCCGGGGTGCTCGCGTTCGTAGATAGTATTGGGCACCGCCCCCGCCGCCACGAAGATAGCCCGCGCCGGCAGGCTCGATTCCTCGGTGGTCGCCAGCCAGCGCCCTTCATGCTGCTTACGCCGCCGGCATACCAGCGCGGAGACGTGCCCGTAGGCGTTCAGTTCCGCCCGCAGGGGTTCCAGCCCCTCGGCGTAGTAGACGCCCTCCTCCAGGGCCTTGATGATCTCCTCGTGGTTGCGCAGATAGGCAGGCGATTCGTTCATCCCGCGCCGGTAAACCAGGGTGACGCCGCCCCATTCACGCAGCAGCGGGACGAAGTCGGGTACTGCGCCCGCCGCTGCGGCGCGCCGGCGCTCGGCGCGCACCGCACGCCCGTGTTCCAAAAACTCCTCCAGCGTGGCGCGTCCCTCGTCGTCCAGGCGCGCCAGGATCTTCTCGGCGCCGAACCGCTCGACGAGCTCTTCATGCCGGGCCAGCAGCTTTTCCACCTGAACGATGTAGTAAGCCTGCACCTCGGTAGCGGTATCCACCGCGGTCAGGCCGCCGCCGATCACCACCGCCGGCAACCGCACCTGGAGGTTTGCCAGGCTATCCGCTTTGGCGGCGCCGGTGAGCTGCAGGGCCATCAGGAAATCGCTCGCCTGGCGCATGCCTCGTGCCAGGCTGTTACCCATGGGAATCACCCGGGGCAGCCCAGTGCCGCAGGCGTTGCAGACGTGATCGAAGCCCAGCTGCCAGGCGTCCTCCAGAGTCACGGTCCCGCCGAGGCGCACCCCGCCAAAGGCCTGGAACGTAGGCCGCCGTGCCAGAGTCAAGTAGATCAACTTCAGAAAATTCTTGTCCCAACGCACCGTGATACCGTACTCGGCCACGCCCCCGAAGCCGTAGTTGATGCGCCGGTCCAGGGACTCCCCCAAGTCCCCGTAATCCCGGACTGGACCTTGCAGCAACGACTCCGGCAGCGGCTCGATCTTCAGCCCGTCGATACCCACCACAGCGCAGCCTTCCATCGTAAGGTGATGGGCCATGGTGAACCCGGCCGGGCCGAGGCCCGCGATCAGCACTTTGCGCCCGTTGTAGGCCTGCATCCGGTACTGGCGATGGCGCAACGGGTTCCAACGGGTCAAGAGATCATAGATCTCGACGCCCCAAGGGAGATTCAGCACATCGGTCAGGACTCGGGTCTCAATTTCCGGAATGTTCACCGGGTCCTGCTTCTGATAAATGCATCCCTTCATGCAATCATTGCAGATCCGATGACCGGTCGCGGGTACCATGGGGTTGTCCACCATCACCACCGCCAGGGCAGCGAGGGTGTGGCCATCGCGCTGCAGGCAGTGCATCTCGGAGATCTTCTCCTCCAAGGGACAGCCGGTCAGCACCGATCCCAGCGCGTTGACCTTGAGACCCAGTTCAGGTTTGCCCTTCTTCTCCGGAAAACCCTTGGAACAGAAGTCGCCGTCGTGGTCGTGGCAATAGACACAGTAGTGGACCTCGGCCTGGACGGCGCGCAGCGGCATGCGCAGGTCGGTGAGTTTGAACCCGTCGCGTTTGCGGAACTTCGTGGGATCACTCTCCATCCGGCCCGCCGGATCACCCGGCACCGGCTGCAACGTCACGAGCTGCCCCGGATCCACCGGCTGCGGCAGCCGGAAGGCCACCCAGCCGGTCACGCGCGCGCGCGCCTCGGGCGCGTTGAGGGCGAGCGCGCACCAACGGGTCAGCCGGTCCAGGGTATCGGCGTTGACCTGCGGTTCGCGCAGCGCCTCCACCGCGAACCGCGCTACCGCCAGTTCCCGGTCCGTGACATTCGATTCCGCCGTCTGCAACCGGCTGCCGAGCCAGGCGTCCAGCGCGGCGAACGTCTCCGGAAAGGCACCGCGGTAACGGCGCGCGCGCTTGAGCACGAACTCCTTCTTGAATGCCATCACCGGGTCGTGGGCGAGGACCCGCTCCTGCTGAGCGGCGAGTTCTGATTCGATTCCGAACAGGATCCCGATGAAAGACTCCAGATGGGGGGCCAAAGCGAGCAGTAATTCGCTGTACTCCAGGGACGGCGGCGGCGCCGCGGCCTCGTGCAGGTCCGCCAGCCGGGTCTTCAAACCCGCGTCGTGAGCGGCGAGATGATCCTGGAATGCCTGATCCAGACGCCGCAATCCATCCACCTGGAACAGGTCCCGGAACGTCAAGCCGGGGAGTCGAATCGGATCCTCATTCACACGTTTCATCCTGTTTTCTTCAATCGAATCAAATTGACTGCACACCTTACCATACTCCTCGCCCGCGCGGCGCCAGCCGTGACGGTTCCGCGAGTGGATACCGGTTGTCACCCACGGTCATGCCCTCCGCCCGGCGCCGTCCACGACCCGCGCCCAGGTCATGATCCGCAACGCCGTCGTGTCCGCCGGACATGTGGCGAGCGCCACCGCGCGTCGTCCTGGAGTCCGGCGGCAATGCCTTCGATGCGACCTTGGCCGCCCAGTTCGCGGCTTGCGTCGCGGAGCCAGTGCCTGCCCCGGGGCGGCGGAGGATTCCTGCTGGTCCACAGCGCCGCAGGAGACAGCGCGGTGTACGACTTCTTCGCACCGACACCGCGCCACCGAGCAGGAATTCCACATTGCCATGGATTCCGGCGGCTCCAATCGGATCCGCAGCGCGCTGCTCCAGGTGATCGTGTATCTGCTGGACTTCGGGTTGTCCCCGGGCGGCACGATCCGCCGGCCGCGGCTCCACTGATGGGGACATCACACTGCATGTGGAAGGCGCCCTCATAGGCCCGGGCCGGTGGAACTGACGGCGCGCTTCCCGGGTTGCCACGTATCGCCGGCGCGCAGCCTCTACCTCGGAGACGTCCTTGGGGCGATGTCCGACCCGGGGCGCGGGACCCGCACCGGTGCAGGTGATCCACACCGTGGCCGCGCTACGGTCACCGTGAAGCCACTCGCCACACGGCCGCGCGCGTAATACCGCGGGGTTGCGATGCGCCATCCACGCGCCGCCACTCCGCCTGCTTTCCGTTCACCAGTGTCCTCCGCCGCGCGAAGAATCCAATGGAACAGCCTGATGAACAAATGAATTATTAAAGGATTCAGAAAAATTGGTCGATGTAGAACCGACGATGGCTCATCGTACAACTAAAGGAGACCTGACGATGGCTGTGAAAAAACGTGTAACTCGAAAGAAGGCGACCACCAAACGCAAACCCGCCGTGAAGCGGAAGGTCGACAAGAAGAAGGCCGGTGGTACCAGCAAGAGGAAACCGGCGGCCAAAAAAAAGGCAGCCAAGAAGCCGGCTGCCAAGAGGAAGACCGCAAAGAAGAAAGCGGCCACGAAACGGAAGTCGGCGACCAAATCGAAAGCTCGCCGGAAGAAGTAACTTCGGTATCCGACAGGCCTCGGGAGAGGTGCCTGTCACTCTACGAGACCGACGGGGCGGCCTGCGAGCCGCCCCTTTCTTCTTCGACGCAAGCATACCACGACCGGGGGTCTCGAGCAGGAGATTTTCAACGCACCATATCGGTGCAGACGCCTCCGGACAATTTTAGTTAGTATTTTATTATATATTATTTTCAATATCTTATTAAATTTTACCGGGCTGCGGGACAGGACCTTCGACACCCCGGGTTCAACGGTACGGCGTCCCGACGTCCCCTCCGCCGGACCCCACTGAAAACCGCTCCCCGGGGCATCTCCCGGGGGGATCCAAACCGCCCATCACCCGGCACCGGGCACCGTGATCGCACGCTGCCCGGTCGACTACGCACCCCGGCACCACCGGTATCCGGGCTGGCACCGGAACCGGTGTCATCGGAACACCCGACACGCCGGTCGATCGGGATGCAACGGGAAACGGAATGCCGCAGAGGCGCCCGTGGGCCTCAGATCATGAACCGGACTTGGGGGGCTGGTCCGCCGGCTTTGGCGCGCGCTCCTTAGCAGGGGCGTCGGGTTCGCTTGCGCGGGACACGGTCGGTGGCGGCACGGAAGTCGCGCGTTTGGATTCGGGGGATTCCGCGGGCTGCGGCACCGGCGCGGTGGACGATACCGCGCCCTGGGCAGCCGGCTTCGGTGGTGATCCGCCCGGAACGGCGGGCGGCGCGACGGGCGTCGTGCCGGCGCGCTGCGCTTGCAGTTCTTGCCATAAGCGATCGTTCTCCCCCTCCAGCACCGACACGCACCCGGCCAACTCTTCGTTCACGTGCTTCAGCTTTCCGAGGTGCTGCTCCAGCTCAACCGCCTTCTCCGGGTGCACCTCCAGGTCCTGAAGGAACCCGGTCAGATCACCGATGTGCTGGTCATGATCCGTGAGCAGCGTCTTGACCCGGTCAGAATTCCAATCCGATCCGCCGTTCTCCGTAGGCGCGAGCCGCTTACCCGCGATCTCAGTCAAGCGTCGTTCCAACATCTCCCAGGCCGCGTCGCCGGGCTCGTGGTTGGCGAGGTCCAGCTCGACTTGCAGGTACTCGGCGCGCAGCGCCAGCCAGCCAGGCGGTGACGGACGGGCAGCGTTCTCGCCCGCCGCGCCCGCAGCAGGCAATGGATGGTGCAGCCGTGCGCGGGTCTGTTCTAGTTCCTTGCCCAGATAATTGCCGACATCGAGCCGCGCGCCGTGTGCTGGTGCCGCTGACGGTGCCGTCACGGGTCCTGCTTCGGGGGCCTTCCGACGCCGCGCCCGCCAAAACAAGAGTGCGGTGAGCGCGGCGAAGATCACCAGCAATTCCGTCAGGAGCAGAAAGACGACAGGATGCAAAACGATCATCGGGACTTGCCTTCGCCTTTTCGGGATGCAGGGGCCTTCTCCGGCGTCCCTGCCCCAGGGTCCGCCCCCGCTGCTCCGGACTTGCGGTGCAGACGGCGCCAGACCAGGAATCCGGCACCGATCAGGCCGAACACCACCAAGTTGCCCAGCACAAAGACCTCCAACAACCGACCGACGCTCATAGGCGCTGGAGCCGGCGGGGGGAGCGGTGGTGACGGCGGCGGCGGTGAGACCACCTTCGGCACCGGCTTGGGGGTCGGGGGCGCCGGCTTGGGAGGCGGGGGCACCGGCTTGGGGGTTGATACTGGCGGCGGCGCAGGCTTGGCCGGGGGTGGCGGCGCAGGCTCGACCGCAGGCGCCGGCGGCGGCGCTGTGACATGGAAATAGCGCGTAATCTCCCGTTCGAAGGTCGGGGCCATGGCTATCAGCCGCAGGGTATAGGCACCGGGCTTGTAGAACTGGACCTGCGTGGTAAAGATTCCGTCCCCCGGCTTGGCATCGCCAAACTGACCGTTGTCAAACAGCGTGAAACGCGACAGGATCCCGTCCGGGCGTTGGATTTCCACCAGGAAATGGGTATCGCGCAGGACCTCGGGCTGAGTCACCACCGTCTTGTCCTTGGCGAGCCACGCCTCGATCTGCTCGCTGGAGTTCAGGGGCAGGTCTTTTTCTCCCACATTGGTAGCGAGACTCAGGTTGGTCACGATGTAGGCCTTGTTCTGGCCTTGGCTGGAGAGGATCTTCCACTTGCCGGGCTGGGGTTTGGGCACGGTGATCATGTCGAAGCGGTCGGAGGCGAACCAGCGCATGCCCGCGCCCTTCTGAGACTCGGAGTACCGCGTCCCGTCCGGCGCCTGCAGGTAGATGGTGACCTTCCGGTCCTGCTTGGAGGCCACGATGGTCACCTCTTGGATGGACCCGTCGGCGACGAATTCCCCGCCCTGAATCGGCAGCATCTCGGGGGCCTTGGCGCTCTCGAACAGCGTGGTGAACACGCCATGCAGGTCCTTGTCCAGGGCCGCGAGCCGGAACAATCCGTGCGTGGCGCGGGCGATCTTCTCTAGCAGTTTCACATCGGACGCGCGGGTAAACGCGATGGTGTAGACCTGGATATGGTCCTTGGCCAGCGCCGGCAACTCCTGATCCAACAACTGCTGGGTGAGCGCCTGATCGCGCTTCGTATCGCCTACATCCATCTGACCATCGGACATGAGGATGATGTAGCGGCGCACGCCCGCACGCCCCTCCCGGTCCAGCATCTGGTGGGCCTTGTCCAACGCGGCGTAGAGGTTGGTATACGCGCCGCGGGACGACACCTTGTCCACGGCGTGGAACAAGCGCTGCTGATGAGTGACCGCAGTGAGTCCGAGCACCGGCCAGCCGGCGCCGCTGAAGCTGATGACCCCGACCCGGTCCCCCTTGCTCAACAGCGAGATGAACAGCTTCGCGGCGGGCACCCGCAACCGCAGCGGATCGTTGTGGCGCATGCTCCCGGAGCTGTCAAGCACCAGCACCGCGTCGATCCCGCGCTGCGGCGCGGCCGGCCCCGCCATGGTAGCGAAAGCGCAGGTCAGTCCCAATACGATCCACGCCAGCGAACGTGCTACGTCCCAGCCAGATCCGTGCTCCCGATCCGCGGGGCGTTCCCTGTGATTCATCACGTCTGTTCCCTCCGCCCCGGCAGCGCGCTGCAGCACGCTGCTGAGCTCCTGTCCTGGGGATCCGTCCGGATCGACGCACCCTGAGGCCCGCGCCACGCCGGAACCCACCCAACGTCATATCGGCTCCGGCACGGTACTCTTGATCTCAACCGCTTGATCACCCCCAGGATCCGCGTCCATCCGTCCTATCCATCGGCAGCCGGACTCCCACGCACCCGGGTCATGTCCACTGCGGATCGTTGCCCTGGGAGCTCAGCGGCTCGAAGCGCGAGGGCACGGACCCCGTGCGCGCCGGCGGTCCCGGGCGCCCACAACCCCGCGCAGGTCAAAAGCTCCGGCGGCCCCCCCTCCGCGCGCGCCCCAATCCTAGCCGACTACGCCGACACGCCACCAGGAACCGATGTTTCCCACGACAACGCGCGCTGCGAAGCGACGGTGCTGCAATACGCCCACACCCATGGGGGTTTCCCAGGTTTTCAAAGCGCTAACCGGCCTACGGATCGCGGGCGCACCCTCCGGGCGCCAAAATAATCAGCTGGCATGAATTCTGCTGCATCTCAAACTCGGGCCGGCAGACGGACGCCTGCCGGGTCGGTTCTGCAGTCCGTTTGGATCCTTCTTGAAATGTTTACGGGGTGCCCCCGCAGGCACCCCGCCTTTTTCCCCGCGGTTGCGGTCCGCCGCCCCACAGGCGCGGAAGGATCCGGTACAATAGCTTCCCGGCGCGTGCGCGTGCCTGTCCTCAGAACCCGGACGATCCCCCATGCCGCAACGCCCCCTACGACAGCCCGATTCCCCCACCCAACCCACCGCGACCGGATGCCGGGTGGTACTGATCAGCCCCTACGAACTCGGCCGCCAGCCCTTTGCCTTGGCGCAACCCGCCGCGTGGCTGAACACAGCGGGTCTGGAGGTGGCCTGCCTGGATCTGTCCCTGCAGCGGCTCGAGCCGCAGGTGTTGGCGGGCGCCAAACTGGTAGCGCTCTATCTGGGAATGCACACCGCCACCCGGATCGCGGTAGAGGCGCTACCCCGGATCCGCGCCCTGGCCCCGGACGCCCACCTGTGCGCCTACGGACTGTACGCACCGGTCAATGCGGGTCTGCTCCACCGGCTGGGGATCGACACCATCCTCGGGGGTGAGTGTGAACCCCGGCTCCTGGCACTGGCGCAAGCGGTGCAAGAGGGGCGCCGCCCCGCCGCCGACCCCACCCCGATGGTGGACCTGGGCAAGATCGAATTCCGGACCCCGGACCGCAGCGGACTCCCACCCCTCAAGCGCTACACCCACCTCATGCTGCCCGACGGCGCCACCCGCGTGGTGGGCTTCGCGGAGGCAAGCCGGGGCTGCAAACATTTGTGTCGCCACTGCCCGGTGGTACCGGTCTACCAGGGCCGGTTCCGGGTGGTGTCCATGGACGTGGTGCTGGACGACATCCGCCAGCAGGTAGCCGCGGGCGCTCAGCACATCTCCTTCGGTGATCCGGACTTCCTGAACGGTCCCACTCACGCCCGCAAGCTGGTCCATGCACTGCACCGGGAGTTTCCCGAGCTGACCTACGATGCGACCATCAAGATCCAGCATCTGATCGACAACGCGGCACTGCTGCCGGAACTGCGCCAAACCGGCTGCCTGTTCATCACCAGCGCCGTGGAATCCGTGGATGACGAGGTGCTGAAGCACCTGGACAAACATCACAGCGGCGCGGACCTCGACCGTGCCGTGGCGCTGCTGGAATCCGCAGGCATCGCCCTGGCACCGACCTTCGTGCCCTTCACCCCGTGGACCAGCCTGGAGGGCTACGTTACTCTGTTGCGTCGCCTGGTGGCCTTGCGGCTGGTGGAGAGCGTACCGCCGGTGCAACTCAGCATTCGCCTGCTGGTCCCCGAAGGCTCTCACCTGCTGAAGATCCCCGGCTTCCGGGCACGACTCGGTGACTTCGAACCCGAGATCCTGGGTTATCCCTGGCGCCACGAAGACGCGCGCGTGGACACCCTGCAGGAGGCGGTTCAGGATTGGGCGGCCCAAGCGGAAGGACAGGGACTGGCGCGCGGCGCGGTCTTTCTCCGCATCTGGGAGTTGGCCCACGCGGCCCTCGGCACACCCGCCCCAGCGCTGCCGGAACGCGGCTTCGGCACGGCAATCCCGCGTCTTTCGGAGGCCTGGTACTGCTGCGCCGAACCCACCCGCCAGCAACTACGCAGCTTCTAGTCGTCCAAATAATCTGCGCGTAGCGAGGCGTTACGGCTCCGTAGCCAGGACGCTGTGCATCCGTGAGTAGCTGAAGTACACCACCAGCCCGAGGGCCATCCAGATCACGAAACGCATCCAGGTCACCAGCGGCAAACTCACCATCAGATATATGCAAAAGCCGATTCCCAGAAGCGGAACCAGGGGACTCCAGGGGGTACGGAACGGACGCGGAAGATCGGGTTGGGTGCGGCGCAACACCATAACCCCGGCGCACACCAGCACGAACGCCGCCAGGGTCCCGATGTTCACCAATTCCGCCACGTCACCGATCGGGGTAAAACCGGCGACCGCAGCCATGAACACGCCGCTTACCAGGATGACCCGTACCGGGGTATGCGTGCGGGGATGGACCGCAGAGAACAGCGGCGGCAGCAGGCCATCCCGGGACATGGCCAGGCAGATACGGGTCAACCCGTAGTACAGAACCAACATCACCGTGGTGAGCCCGGCGATGGCGCCGGCGGAGATCATCGCCGCCACCCAACGCTCATGGATATGCAGCATGGCATCGGCCACCGGCGAGGCGCCGGTCAAGGTGTAGTAAGGCACGATACCGGTCAGCAGACCGGATACCACCATGTAGAGTACGGTGCAGACCGCCAGGGAAACGAGAATTCCGATGGGCAAATCGCGGCGCGGATTGCGGGTCTCCTCCGCCGCGGTGGACACCGCGTCGAAGCCGATGTAGGCGAAGAAGATGAGCGCCGCCCCATGCATCGTCCCGCTCCAACCCGCCGGAAAGAACGGATGCCAGTTCGCTGGATCGACGTGAAACGTGGCGACCGCGATGAACACGCCGATCGCGAGCAGTTTCACGAACACCATGGCGGCGTTGAATCGCGCGCTGGTGCGCACACCCACCGCCAGCAGGACCCCAAGCAGCAGGATGATCAGCACCGCCGGCAGGTTGATGATGCCCCCGCCCAGGGGCCCATTGAGCAGGTCCGCAGGCAACGGGATCCCGATGGCGGTCAACGCGCTGTTCACATAGCCGGACCAACCGATGGAGACCGCCGCCGTCGCCACCCCATACTCGAGGAGCAGGTCCCAGCCGATGATCCAGGCCACGAACTCCCCGAGTCCCGCGTAGGCGTAACCGTAGGCACTGCCGCAACCACCGATGGCGGAGGCCAGTTCCGCGTAGGCAAGCGCCGCGAAGGCGCAGGCGAGACCGGAGACCGCGAAGGACACCACGATGGCGGGGCCCGCCTGGATGGCCGCCTGGCCGGTCAACACGAAGATCCCAGCACCAATAATGGCGCCGATGCCCATCAGGACCAGATCTGTCGCCCCCAACACCCGCTTCAGGGACCCGTCGCGGTCTTCGGTATCGGCGCTGATCGGCTTGGTACGGAACAAGGTCATGGCGTATCGGTCTCCGGTGGACGGTCGCGGCGTTTCGGAAATCCCGCGGACGGGCGCTAACAAACCCTTCGGCGTCGCCCTTGGCGACTTTACACAGCCCGTCCTCGAATCGCACCTGCGGTAACACCGGCGTCCGTCCTACTGTCGCTCATAGGCAACAGCGGGTAAACCCGCCGCACGGTACTGAGCTCAAACGCGAAAGGTTGGATAGCGTGAGTACCCGCACCGGGCTGGTGTCGCTCATGGGTAACAGATTCTGGCCAAACCCGTCGGGCTAATTTATATTAACTAATTGTTAAATATAATTTTATATGAACTGGCATGAGAGTTGCTATAGCTCTTCGGAGTACCGTGACCCACCCCGGCGGCATGGGTAGGTCCGGTCACGAAAGGACGCAAAGTAAGAGGAAGGAGGAGCGTACGATGAAGCAATCCCTGCTGTTTGCCCTGACCCTCACGGCCCTTTCCACCGGTGTAGCCCTAGCGGCATCCGATCATTCCGGTCTAAAGGCCCTCAGTCATCAGCAGTTCCAGCAACTGGATGCCAATCACGACGGGTATATCGACCAATCCGAAGCGAAACATCTGAAATCGCTGGATCAGGACTTCGCGAAGGTCAGCAAAGACGGCAAGATGGACGAGGCCGATTTTGCGGCGTGGGAAGCCCGCAAGCCGGAGGATGGGGTGAAACCCGCGTCCAGCACCTACTCCCACCCCGCCGAGTAATCGGCCCCGGGAATACCGTTCTGCCTCTTGCCGCCCCCCGGTTTCGAAATCCCCCCGGGCGGGCGGCTTCTTTTTAAACGCGCCTGCATCGGAGTCCTGGATCAAGCGCGGCCCGCCCGGTAGGACCTGATGCGCCACGCGCTTGCACCCCAAACCCATAGCGTGTTGGTCGCAACGGCCAGTCCACACTAAATAGGTCATAATCCACAGTTTGTGCTTCATATCGCCGACGATGGGCACCTAAACGACCCATCATCGACCCGCGCCCCGTGCGCCACCCGGACCGGTCGCTGCCGCGCGGGAAAGGGTTCAGAAGCGCGGGAATCGGTCGCTGAGATGGGCATGCGACCGCAACCTAAACTCAAGGCCCTGGTGTTCCTCGGGTTGGCCATGGCCGTCCTGGCAACCCAGGCGGGGCAATTCGGCCACACCATCCCCATGATCCATCGAGGCGCCTCCACCTATTATGTCGGAGGCGATATCACCGGCTACGGAAAGGTGGAGTTCATGGTCGATACCGGTTCGGGCTATATGACCATCAACGAGGATACCCTGGCGGTACTCCAACGCTCCGGAGACGCCGTGTATGTCAAAGACCTCACGGGCATCATGGCGGACGGTACCCGGCGCACCGTCCCGGTGTATCGGATCAAGGCCGTGACCCTGGGTGGCGACTGTGTGTTGCATAACGTAGACGCCGCTGTGTTTCCCCAGCGTACGCGGCTCCTGCTGGGACTCAGCGCCCTGGAGAAGACCGCGCCGTTCGTCTTTTCCACCAACCCCCCCAAGCTCGTCCTGAGTCACTGCGCCACGACTTCCTGAATCCCACGGTACCGGAATTCCCCTGCTAGCGAACCGCTGGAAATTTGACGGCGCGCAACCCGCTATTGGTGCCGCCGACGCATATTGACAGGGCCAATCCCCGGTGTAAGCTTCTACCGTGAGGGGACCGAGGCCGTACTGCGTCGTTCCCTGCCATTCGCCGCGATACGTCCACCGGATACAATTAAAGCAATGTCCATCGCGTAGTTTCCTGGTCCGCAGCTTCACCATCGAATCCTCAAATGCAGCGGGTAATGCCGGCGCAAGATTTCGAACTGTCTGGCCCCGAGCGCAGCGGGGCAATCCACCCACTACAAAAAAATATCTTTGAAATAGGAGAGCGTCATGAAAGTTCACAGAAGAGCCGCAACACGTCCCGCCATCGTCAGCGCAGCGATCGCCGCGTGCCTCAGTATAGTCGCAGGCACCGCGGTCGCGGCCGGCCCCACCGGCTATGTCGTCAACAATGAAGGTCATTACGTGCGCGACAGCGCCGGTCAGTGCGTACGTACCTCGCAATGGGTCCGTGCCGATGCCAACGCCCAATGCGACCCGGGGCTGATGGCGAAGGTTCCAGAGTCGGTACCCATGGCCGCAGTGGAAACCGCCCCACCGGCACCGAAGACGGTACTCAAGCCGATCACCTTGGGTGCGGACGCGTACTTCGCGTTCAACGGCGCGACCCTCACCACCATTGGCCAACATAAACTGAACGACATCGTTGCGACGCTGAAAAAGGACGTCAAGGAACCGCAGATTCATATCACGGGTTACACGGACCGTATCGGCTCCAAACCCTACAACCAGAAGCTCTCCCTGCGCCGCGCCGAAGCGGTCAAGAGCTACCTGGTAAGCAAGGGCATCCCGACGAGTTACATCACCGTCACCGGAGCCGGCGATGCCTCACCGGTGGTGAGCTGCCACGGCAAACGCGGTAACGCGCTCATCGGCTGCCTGGCGCCCAACCGGCGCACCGTCGTGGACTTCTCCGCGTTCGAGGAAGTCAAATAACAGCCCGCCGGGCATTCCCGGTCTGTCCTGACAAGGGGCCGCCGCCGCGGCCCCTTTTTTTGTGGCTAAACAACCCTCGGAATGTCTGATCGATTACGTTAACAGAGGCGGTTTGGCAATTCTTCCCGTGCAAGTGCCAAACGACGACAGAACGTTTTTTTCGGCTCGCATCGCTCGCCACGGGATACAGACAGACCCCCATGAGCCTGGGACCGCACGCGACCTCCAGTTATACTGGGCGTTACCGTCCTTCATCGTCTTCGAGGTCTGATACGTGCAGCCATCTTCCGTCCGCACCGCCCGCCCACTCTCCGGCACCGGCGCCGTTCGATCCGCCGCGCCTATACCGCGCGGACCTGTAACCCTCGTGCGGGGACGCATCGGGTCGGGTGGGACTACGGACCGATGGAAGATAACCCTGCGGCTCGTGATCCTCCCCGTCCTGCTGGCGCTGGCCCTCACGGGCTGCGCATCAAAGATCACCCAATCCAACTTTGACCAGGTAAAGACCGGCATGACGCTGGAGCAAGTGCGCGGGATCCTTGGAAAACCGACGGAATCCTCTGGCATCCAGTTCGGCGATTTCTCCGGCACCTCCGCCACTTGGAAAGCGCGGGACGGCGCCACCATCACGATTCAGTTCCTGGACGACAAGGTCCAGGCAAAACAATTCTATTCCCATCAACCCTGATCGGCCTTAGGGCTGAGACCGCCCGTCACATTGACCAAGCAATCCGCGCGTAGCGCGGCGCGTGGGAAATCGGGTCACCCCGGCGCTAGACCTCTGCGCAGCGCGCGCACCGCGCCGCTACCGGAGGCTCGCGCTGCGCGCTCCCTCGCGGCACGGACCTTGGCGCGCGTACCCGGGTGATCCGGACCGCGGCCCTGCGATGTGGTGCGATGGGGGTCGACCTTGTGATCGCCGGAGATCTCCGTGTCTCCGGCGTCGGATTCTTGCGCAGCCGCTTCCGCGGCATCGCCGTGACGGGACATCTGGTGGGCCTTGACGTCGCCCCGGCGGCGCCGGGCATAGGCCTTGAGCTGGCGTTGCGCCGCCTCGAACGCATCCCGTATCGCAACGTAGAGATCGGTATGCGCGGGCCGGTCGTGATGGTCGCGGCTCACGACCAGTTCCCCGTCGGGCACGGTGAGATCGATCCGCACGTGATACAGCCGGCCCTTGTGATGATGGGCGTGCGGCGCCTCGATCACCACCCGGCACCCGGTGATCCGATCATAGAAATGTTCCAGCTTGTCGGCCTTCCCGCGTATCCTCGCGGTCACGGCCTTGGAAGGTTCGAAATCGCGATAAGTGACCTGCAGCGGAAGTTGCATCTCCGTTCCCCCTCGTTGTCGATAACAGGAACCGGCGTGTGTCGTCCCGGGACGCGTCACCCCCGATCACCCACGCCGCGGTCGATCGGGCGTCCGGGGTCTGCGACCCATTCGCTCCATGACCCCGGATACAACCGGGCCCCGGACAATCCGGCCCGTTCCATGGCCAACAGGTTATGGCAGGCACTGACTCCGGAGCCGCACATCTGCACTACCTGGGCCGCCGTACAACCCTCCAGGCAGTGCGCAAATCCTTCCCGCAGGCGGTCGGCGGACAGGAAGTTCCCGTCCGCGTCCAGGTTCGCCTGATAGGGGTGATTGCGCGCGCCGGGGATATGGCCCGCCACCGGGTCGAGGGGCTCCACCTCACCCCTGAACCGTTCCGGGCTGCGCGCGTCCACCACCCGGTAGCGCCCGCTACTCAGGCTGGCGTGCACGGCCGCCGCATCCACGATCCGATCCGGCCGCGGTCGCGTCGGGAAATCAGCACGCGACGCGACCGGTACGACGGTTGCCTCCGGGCCCCCTTCCCTCCGCCACCGCGCCCAGCCCCCGTCGAGCACCGCCACCGCGTCGTGACCGAGCCAGCGCAGCAACCACCACAAGCGGGCGGCAAAGACACCGCCTTGATCATCGTAGGCCACCACCTGGGTCGTGGCGCCAACACCCCATGCACCGAGCCGGGCCGCCAACGCAGCCGGATCCGGCAGCGGGTGGCGGCCGGACCCGGGCGCCTTGGGCCCAGAGAGGTGCTGGTCCAAATCGGCGTAATGGGCCCCCGGGACGTGCCCCGCCCGATAGGCGCGAACCCCTGATCCGGGGTCGGCGAGGTTGAACCGGCAATCGAACACCACCCAGGCAGGGTCGGTGAGATGAGCGGCCAGAATGGCAGGGGGAAGGAGGGTCGGATATGGCATCACGATAAAGTATAGTCGGGCCCGCAGCGACCGTCCCCCCCGCCCAGGTCCCAGCCATTGCGTGAACACCGTCACAAATTCCGCTGTCACCGCCTCCCCTTCGGCGGAACGCCCTGCCAACCGATATAAGCTACTAGGTTCAACCTTCCGGGAGAGTCTCCAATATGCGCCGTAACCCGCCACTACTTCGTCGTCTCCAGGCCCTCATCGCCCCGGCGGTGTCCGCCTTGGCCTGCGCGCCGCTGGCGCTGCTCTTCGTGGCCCCAACCGTCGCCTTCGCGGATCCGCCTCCCTGGGCACCGGCCTACGGCTACCGGCACCAGCACGACCATGGCGAGGATGACAACGAGGACGAGGACCACGGGAACTACCGGCGGTCTGACGACAACTACCGCCGATCTTACGATGGCCAAGAGGGCGATCGGCATGCGCCGGCCCCGGTGGTCATCGCAGGGGGCCGCTGCAACCGAGCGGCAGTCGGCACGCTACTGGGGGGCGTCGCCGGCGGGGTGCTGGGCTCCACCGTCGGCAAAGGGGACGGGCGCACCGCAGCCACGGTGGCCGGTGCCATCATCGGGGCCCTGCTGGGCAATTCCATCGGCCGCGACATGGACCGCACCGATCGGTACTGCCTGGGTCAGACCCTGGAGTACGGCGAGACCCGCCAGCCGGTGCGCTGGCGCAATCCGGATACCGGGGCGGACTACAGCGTGACGCCAGTGAAAACCTACCGGGACAACGGGCGCTACTGCCGCGAATACGTCACCGACGTAGACGTGGGTGGTCGCAAACAGCAAGCCTATGGCACCGCCTGCCGTCAACCGAACGGCTCCTGGCAGGCAGTCAAGTAGACCGGGGATCGCCGTCGTTCCGGTGGCCTCCCGGCGCAGCGGTGAGCCGGCATGGAAGCGCCGGGAGTGCGCGGCGCACCAGACCACCGCAGCACTGAAGGCTGGAACGGCGTCGGCCCCGACGCGCGGACCGGCAACAACCGCCTCCGGTTTTCTCCCGCGCGGCGCGGAACCAAACCACCGGGCATCGCTCCAATCGAACGGATGTCAAGCGCACGTCTGTGCTGGTGATCAAGCTCCGTTCCGGTGCATGGTGCGCGGCGGGCGCACGATCCGGTATCGGGGCAGGATTCGTCCAGGCCCCGAACCCGCCTCCTCATGGATAATACGCGCTGCCAAGAATGCTTTGAGAACCGGAATCGCTCCCCCCAGCTCTGCCGTCACTTCCCCAGGGAGACTCGCGCCATGAACCGTGTGATCGTGTTCGATGTCAATGAGACCCTGCTGGACCTCGCCGCCCTGGACCCGCTCTTCACATCCGCCTTCGGCAACGCCGAGGTGCGCCGGGAATGGTTCGCGCAGGTGTTGCTGTGTGCCATGACCACGAGCCTGACCGGCGCCTATGCCGACTTCGGCGTGGTAACCGCGGCGGCCCTGGAGCGGATAGCGGCGCGCCATCGCGTGGGCCTGTCGCGCTCGCAACGGGACCGTATTCTGGGTGGAATGCGCACGCTGCCGCCGCACCCGGAGGTCCCCCGAGCCCTCGCACGGCTGCGTGAGGGCGGGCTGCGCTTGGCATGTCTCACCAACTCCGCGCCGGAAACCGCCCACGCACAGATCCACAACGCCGGGCTGCTACCCTACTTCGAGGACATCTTCTCGGTGGACGACGTACGGCGCTACAAGCCCGCCCCGGAGCCCTACCGCATGGCCGCCTACCGCCTCGGCGTCGATGTCGCGCAGGTCCGGCTGGTGGCGGCCCACGAATGGGACACCACCGGCGCCATCCGGGCCGGGTGCGCCGCCGCCTACGTGGCTCGGGACGGGACCGTTCCAGGTCCAATCGGTGAGATCCCCGACATCACCGGCCCGGATCTGGACAATGTGGCGGAACAGATCCTGGAGCGGGACGGGACGGGACGCGTCCTTCAGGCCTAGCCAGGGTTTCTTGCCGGTGCTCGTGACGCGGGCAGCGTCGGCCGCGACACAAGATCGGTGAGAAAACACCTGCGGCACCTACGCGAGCAATCTGCGCGTAGCGCGGCACGTAGGAATCGTGGGCAGACGACGGGATAGCCGCAACCCCGGTAGCATCCGACGCGCCCGCAATCACCAGCCCAAGGCGCCGGGAACCGCCACCCTCAGCCGCCAAGTTCTGCTCCAGCCGCGCACCGTAACGCGGATCGCTCCACGCGCGCTCCAGGGTTTCCGGCCCCACCCCGGTCTGTTCGGCGATCGCCCTCAGCACCTCCGGATCCCCGATGTTGCGCCCCTCCCCCAGGTACGCCTCGAACAACCGGCGGTGCAGGGCATAGAAGACCGCCGGGCCATCCTCCTTGGCCGCCTCGGCGAGCCGCAACGCACGCTGCGAGTTGGTGGTGCGGGTGTGGGGACTGATGATGACGCCTTCCTCGCGGGCCATGTCCCCGAGGTGCCCCATCATGTCCGCCCACTGCGCATCGGAATAGCCCAGGTCCGCCACCGGACGGCCTTCGGGAGGATTGTCCGGGTGGATCTCCAGCATGCACCAGTTGACCTTGAGGTCATAGTCGGTGCGCAGCCGCTCGAGCCGCACGAACCCGATGTAGCAGAACGGGCAGATGTAGTCCGAGAATACCGTGACCCGAAGCTCGGGCCGTTGCGCATCGCTCATTACGGCCTCCTCCCGCGGCACCGCGGCACGCCGGTGTGGCGCGCGCAGCCGCCGTTCACTTTCCGCGCGGGTCCTGCGCGGCCGTCACCACGATGCACTGCAGGTCCTTGGCGGACACCACCGGACCCTGGTAGCGTTCGCGGATCAACGCGAGGCCGCGGTCCCAGGTAACGAGACTGCGCGCCATCCAGTGGGAGAGCACCAATTCCTTGACGCCGGCGGACCGGGCCAGCGCGCCGATCTCGCTGGGCATGGCGTGCAACCGCCGTGCGACGGGTCCGGCGTATTCCGGAACCGCGTGGTCCATGATCAATACGTCGGCACCGCGTATCATCCGCGCGAACTGCGGGTTCTGTCCGTTCTGGTCGCCGCTGAACGCGATGCGCTTGCCGCGCACCGTCACCAGATAGCCCAGGGCCGGTACCGGACCGTGATGAACGCCGATCGCCGCGATCTGCATGCGCGCGTCGGCATAGATCCGCTGCGGTGTGGTGCGCGAGGCATCCACCTCCGTCACCGGGGTCTCGAACAATCCGCCGGAACCGTCCGTGAACCCGCCGAGGTAGCGGAAGATACCGTGTTTAGGGTCGAACAGGCCGACAACGAATTCCCGCATGCCCGGGAAGGCGCCGCCACCCGTGGGCCCGCTCAGGGGCAAGGGCCGGGCGCGGTCCGCGAAGAAACCGCCCATCAACAGCGCGGGCAGATCCGCGACGTGGTCCGTGTGCAGGTGGGTGATCGCGATGAAATCCAGATCCGCGATCTTCGCCCCCGCCTGGCCGAAACGCAGAAAAGTCCCACCCCCCGCATCCACCAGCAGCCGCGAGCGCCCGTCGATCCACACCAAGTAGCCGGAACTGGCCCGGTCGCCATCCGGTACCGGACCGCCGGAACCAAGCACCTGCACCGCCACCTGCGCGGTGCCGCAAACCGCCAACGCCGCGCCGACGGGCACCATCCACAAGAGCAGCCCGAGCCATCGCCATAGCGGTGCGATCCGTATCTTCATCTCAATTTAAAGTGCAGTCGTCCTCCGTCGGTCAGGTCGATTGCGCCCAGCGCGCATCATGGAAAACATGCGCGGCATCCTGACCCGCCGCCAACCAGCGGCAAGGGCAGCGTAACAAAGCCGGAAATGGGACTCCAGGCCGATCAACCGGACTTGGCGATCGGCCCATGCGTTCTCACCCGCGTGTCACCACGCGTCAAAGAACCGCCGTTGACAAGGATCTGGCAAAGGGTGGCCCACCGGACGCGATCGTTCCCCGGAACCGCACACATCGGGCATATCAGCGTGTAAGGTTTGCACTTGGTCCGGCGACTACGGGTTGGAATCCAACCGATCTCGTGGCGACCGAACGTCGTTGATAAACCCGGCCGCCACGGAACCCGATCCTGAGCCATCGGAGAAAGTGGAATGAATCACATCGGTAACTCACTGATCGCGGCATTCTTTGCGACCTGCGCCCTTTCCGCATTGTTGATCGTCAAAACCGTGTCGGGTTTAGTGCCCGCGCTGGATCCCATCGTTATGCTGAGCCAGCTGTCGGGTCACCCCCACAGCCTGGGAACGGGTTGGTTCTTGCACTTCTTCCTCGGCACCCTGGGCGGGGGCATCCTCTTCGCACTCCTCTGGGACGCCCTGCCGGGACGCAGCTGTGCCACCCGCGGGATGTTCTTCGGTGGAATGCTCTGGCTGTTCCTGATGATCGTGGTCATGCCACTGGCCGGCCACGGGCTTTTTGCGAGCCAATTGAGCCCCGAAGCGCCCCTGATCGCCCTCGCCCTGCAGCTGATCTACGGCGGCATACTGGGCATCGCATTCGACCGGCTGACCATCGTCCGATCCTGGACCGCGCCCGCCTAGCGCACTGCCTCACACCCGAGGGCCGGGTGCCAGGCATCGCCCGCAACCGCGATGCCTAGGCCCATCCGGTGGCAATTCCGACTTGGCATGAGATCGTGAATGATCCCTGGCCAGCGACGCACCGGTGGTGATTAACTTCTGCCCCCTGTGCGGCACCGGGATGGCGTTTCAGGCCACGCCACGGTGCACGGCCACGCGCTGGACTTCGGTGTATCCGGGCTCCTATACAACAACGGCGTCCTGATGTACGACCACCAAACCCAATCCCTGTGGTCACAAATCGGCGCCCAGGGCTCGCCTACCCCCCTCAGCGGCTACCGCCTCGCGCTGCCCCCCTCCGGCACACTACCAAGGAGGACTGGGGCCACCGCCACGCGGATACCCTGGTGCTTGCACCGCACACCGACGCGCCGCGTCCCTATACCTGGGATCTCTAGGGGTTACGGGAACAGCGGCACCATCGGGCTCCCGGTAACCACCCCGGGACCCGTGCTATCCCCCAAACGACCAGGAGATTGGCCCGGTGCTGAACGGAGTTTCCATGCCCTACCCCTCCGTAGAACTGGCCAAGCACCGCGGGGCAATCTCCGATACCGCCGGGACCGCTACGGATCCACTTCGATCCACGACACCAGACCGGCATCGTGGCGGACACTATGGGTCACGCGGTTCCCAGCGTCATCGTCTATTGGTTTGCCTAAGTGGCATCCATCCGTGCCCCAGGGGGTTCGGAGCCCGGTTACGCGGCGCACAACGCCCAGTGGACGCACTTCAGCAATCGGTCGGGGGAATCGGGAGAAACCGTGCCAACGAGAAAGACCGGTCCGCCGCATCCATGTGGCGTACCGGCCTGGGTTGCTTCACTTACACTAGGTTCAACCACTCATGCTTCGTCAGGATGCCGCGGTACTCGACCGCTAACCATAACGTACCTGATCAACGCGCCGGAAAGCATAACATCTCCATGTGACACCTTAATGACGAGCCCCCGATCAGGCACACGGCGCAACTGCACGCACACATCTGCCGGGCCGGTCATAGGAGCGTCACATGGGATTCAAGCAGCCGTCATAGACCGCACCTACACTGGCCCTTAATTTCAATCAGCCCCCGCCGTTATGGGACGGAACGCGTAGCGGAGCCGCGACCTAATCCGCAGCCCTAGGCGGGATGCCCAGGGCGGACCGACCACTATGAGCCGCAAGGAGCGCCCATGAAACGCGCCACTCCCCGATCCCAAACCCGCCCTGCCGGCCCCACCGACACCCGCGCCCGCGGCGACCGGTTCCCGGTGCTCGCACGGGGCCTGCCCGGGGTCCGCGAGATCGTCCATGTGGATGGGGGAGGCGCAGCGTCCGCCGAAGCCCAGGCCGACATCCTGCGCCTCAGCGCCCTTCTTGCCCCGCTGGGCACGCGCTCTCACCTGATACACGATACCCGCGGGCCCATAACGTCCGACAGCCTGAGCTCCCAGACTGCATGCCCCGGCCTGGGCGACCGGCCCGCAGCGGATGACACCGTCGCGGAACAGATCCGCGCACGGGTCGCGAATCTCTCCCCGGATCTGGTATTCCTCCACAACGTGTTCGATGCCCGTATCGTCCGGGCCCTGGCGGCACAGCCCCGGGACTATCGATTGCTCTGGCAGATCCACGACCACTTCCCCACCTGCCTGACCGCAATGCGCGCCTTACGCGACTCCGCGGCCCCCGTCTGCCGCCGGCGGCTTTCGATGTCCTGCCTGCTAGACGCCGAACGCGGCCATTGCGTCAGCGCCCAAGCGGGCCGGACCTACCAGATGGGGGAGCTATTCTTGCGCCTGAAATTGCTGGAATCCGTACGTTGCGTGGACAGCATCATCGTATCCAATGCATTCCTCAAGAATATGCTCGTCGGCAACCTCCCGGAAATCGAACCCCGCATCCATCTGGTGACGCCGCCCGTCGGTGGCCGGCCCACCGCACCCGGTCGTGGCAACGGTGCCACGCCGGTTATAGCATTCCACGGACGGTTGGCCTACGAGCAGGGCCTGCACGTTGCGATCGCCGCGCTGTCCCTGCTGCCGTCCCAGGAAACCCTCGCGTTCACCATTGCAGGACAAGTCGCGGATGCTGGCTACTGGGCCCATTGCCAAAAACGCATCGCCCAGTTGGAAACCACGCACCACCGGATCCAAGTGCAATATGTGGGTACCCTGGACGATCCGCAACGCGACACCCTGTATGCCACCGCGGACCTCGTGCTCATCCCCAGCCTGTGGAGCGAACCCATGAATACCGTCGCTGCGGAGGCGTTGGTCCGCGGCGCCGCGGTTATCGCCAGCAACGTCGGCGAGATCGGCGAGTGGATCAAGGACGGCAGGACTGGGCTGCTGGTAGAACCCCGCGACGCCGACGCGATGGCCCGCGCGATACTGCGGCTACTACGCGATGACGCTCTGCGCGCCGAACTGGTACTCGCCGGGCGTTGGCTGATCGGCAATCAGTTCAGTGCCCACGAATACTTGGAAACCCTCGCCGCCGCCGTCGACACCGGTCAGGTGGGAGAAAGGGGCTCGGACCGGACTGACGGTCAGGCCGAATCCAACGCCCATAACCTCGCCGCCGCCACAACCAGCGGCGTTGGACGCCGTTCGCTCTTGACACAGGGCCGGCCAATGGGTGTCCCCGTTGGTTCACAAAAACAGCGCTAGCCCGTTTCATCGTTCCTTGGGACATGACGGCCAGAGTAGTCTGCACCACATCTCGGACAAATCTTTGCAGTCAATAACCAGTGCAACCACTGACCAATGCTTTGGCTCGACATAAACTGGTAATAGGTAAAACTGGAGGTAAAACTGGGACACCCACAATTCATCGCCCTCAAGCTGACGCCCGACCCGAAACCAGAAGACGTATTCCGCTACACGGTCACGCGGGCCTCCCGAAACATCTGTGCACTCGCGGCGAGCCCGCAAAGCCACGCGCGACCGACCGTCGCCGCCATGTCCCGCAGCCGATCGCGGCGCCCAATGGCATGGTAGAACCGCGGCCCGCAGCGCGCCATGTGGCTCAGCCAGCAGGCCGGCTCGACCCGCAGTCGAGATAGGATGGGGGGTAGCC